>CAZEDA010000200.1:0-6704 GCA_964510915.1 uncultured Rhodocyclaceae bacterium
TTCGCCGCTCGTCCGGGCTACGGGCGATGCCGTCGTGTAGCCCGGACGGAGCGAAGCGAACTCCGGAGCGACGCAGTTACGCGGCCGGCTTGCCGGGTGCGGGGTGGATGTCGTCCACCCAATGCACGGTCTCGGGCTGTTCGACCACCGGGATGTCGAGATTCACCACCACAGGGTCCTGACCGCTGCGGCACAGCACGCAGGACAGGGGCTCGGTCTCCGACGCGTTGATCTCCTGGTGCGGCACGAACGGCGGGACGTAGATGAAATCGCCCGGGCCGGCTTCGGCGGTGTACTCGAGATTGTCGCCCCAGCGCATGCGCGCCTTGCCGCTCACCACGTAGATCACGCTCTCCACCGGCCCGTGATGATGCGCACCGGTCTTGGCGTTCGCGTGGATCACCACGGTACCCGCCCACAACTTCTCGGCGCCGCAACGCGCATTGGTGATTGCGGCGGCGCGGTTCATGCCCTGTGTCTGGGGCGTATTCACGTCGAGGTCGCTTCCCTTCACGACGCGCACGCCGTGGAACTTCCAGGGGGACTGTCCGGCATCGCTCATGTCTGTCGTTCTCCTGATTCGTTGTCTTCTGTCCGACGAACGCTCCGATCCCTCCGCAGGGTCGCACGGCTCGTTCAGACTTTCTCCAGCGCCGTGGCCAGCACGCGAGCCACGTGAATCGCTTCCCGCGAGGTGCCATCGGCGATCTGATGACGGCAGCTGGTGCCATCGGCGACGATCACCGTGGCGGGATCCTCCGCGCGCACCGCGGGCAGCAGCGACAGCTCGCCCATCGCACGCGACACGTCCTGATGCTCCACCTCGTACCCGAAGCTCCCGGCCATGCCGCAGCAACTCGACTCGACGACGGCGACTTCCAGCTCCGGCACCATGCCGAGGGCCTTGCGCACGGCATCCAGAGCGCCGAAGGACTTCTGGTGGCAGTGGCCGTGCAGGAGCGCGCGCTTCGGTCCGCTGTGGAACGTGAGGTGACAGCGACCCGCCGCCTGTTCCTTTACGAGGAACTCTTCGAACGTCGTGGCGGCCTGCGCGAGCTTTTCCGCCTGCGGGCCGAGACCAAGTACCGTGTACTCGTCCACGAAGGTGTACAGGCACGACGGCTCCAGGCCGATCACCGGCACGCCCTTCTCCAGCGCCGGCGTGAGTGCCGCGAGTACACGCGCGGCCTCCGCCTTCGCTTCGTCGAGCAGGCCGGCGGAAAGGTATGTCCGTCCGCAGCACAGCGGGCGCTCGCCCGCCGGTGGCGCAGCGACTTCGACGGCATAGCCGCCCGCCGTGAGGACGGCGACGGCCGCGCGCAGGTTCTCCGGCTCGAAGTAGCGATTGAACGTATCGGCGAAGAGGATCACCGGCGAGCCCTTGCGAGAAGACGCCTCGCTATCCCGGAAGGCATCACCGCGCCACCGAGGCAGTCGGCGCGAGGCGGACAAACCGGCTACGCGTTCCAGCAACTGCGCCGCGCCAGGCAGCCAGTGGGTGGCATTGGCGAGCAGCGACAGTCGCGAGGCCATCGGCGCGTAGCGGGGCAGATGCGCGACCAGCTTGTCGCGCAGCGAGAGCGGCTGCGCGGCGCGACGCTGATGCTTCCACTCGACCTTGAAGCGCGCCATGTCCACCCCGGTGGGGCACTCGCGGCGGCAGCCCTTGCAGCCGACACAGAGGTCGAGCGCGGCATCCACTTGCGCGGCCGATTCGGCGGCGTCGCCCAGTTGCCCCGACAGCGCGAGGCGCAGCGTGTTGGCGCGGCCGCGCGTCAGGTGCTGCTCGTCGCGCGTGACCCGGTAGGACGGGCACATGGTGCCGGCGTCGAACTTGCGGCAGTGGCCGTTGTTGTTGCACATCTCGGTCGCCGAGGCGAGACCGCCCCACTCGGACCAGTCGAGTCCGGTGCGGACCGGCAGATGCTTGTAGCCCGGCGCATACCGGAACAGCGAGCGATCGTCCATGCGCGTGGGACGGACGATCTTGCCCGGGTTGAAGCGGTTGTCCGGGTCGAACAGCGCCTTGATCTCGCCCAGCGCGCCGGTCAGCCGCGCGCCGAGGATCGGCTCGATCCATTCCGACCGGACGAGGCCGTCACCGTGCTCGCCGGAGAAGGCACCCTTGTACTCGCGCACGAGCGCGCAGGCTTCCTCGGCAATGGCGCGCATCTTCACCGCACCGTCGTTCTTCATGTCGAGCACGGGGCGCACGTGCAGCGTGCCGACGGAGGCGTGCGCGTACCAGGTGCCCCGGGTGCCGTGACGCGCGAAGACTTCATCGAGGCGGCGCGTGTACTCGGCCAGATGCTCCAGCGGCACCGCGCAGTCCTCGATGAACGACACCGGCTTTCCGTCGCCCTTCATCGACATCATGATGTTGAGGCCGGCCTTGCGCACTTCCCAGATCGCGCGCTGCTGCGCGGCATCGGTGACCTTCACCACGGCATCGGGATGCCCGTGGTCAGCGATGAGCTGTTCGAGCCGATCGAGGCGGGCGCGCAGCACCGCGTCGTCGTCGCCCGCGAATTCCACCAGCAGGATCGCATCGGGCTCGCCGAGAAAGAACTTGTCCACGACGGGGCGGAACTCCGCGCGCTCCCGGGCGAGCCCGATCATCGTGCGATCGACGAGTTCCACCGCATCGGGGTCGAGCTTCACGATCTCGCGCGTGAGGTCCATCGCGGCGTAGAACGTCGAGAAGTGCGTGACGCCGAGCACCTTGCGCGGCGGCACGGGCGCCAGCGAAAGCTTGAGACGGCGGAACCACGCGAGCGTGCCCTCGGACCCGACGAGCAGATGCGCGAGATTGTGGTCGCGGTGCGGCTGCACCATGTCGAGGTTGTAGCCCTGCACGCGGCGCAGCACCTTGGGCCAGCGGGCTTCGATCTCCGGCGCTTCGCGCGAGGCGATCGCATGGACCGCGGCAACGAGTTCGCGGTATCGCGCCGGGCCTGCCGCTGCATCGGCTGCCGGGCCGAAAGTGCAGGCCGTGCCGTCTGCCAGCCAGGCGTCGATGGCCGCCACGTTGTGCACCATGTTGCCGTAGCGGATCGAGCGGGCGCCGCATGAGTTGTTGCCGGTCATGCCGCCGAGCGTGGCCTGGGCGGAGGTGGATACGTCCACCGGATACCAGAGCTTGTGGGCGCGCAGATGGGCGTTGAGATGATCGAGCACGACACCGGGCTCGACCCACGCGGTGCGGGCCTCGGCGTCCACTTCGACGATGCGGTTGAGATGCCGGGACGTATCGATGACGAGCGCCGCGCCGACCGTCTGGCCGCACTGGGAGGTGCCGGCGCCGCGCGGCAGGACGGGCACGCCGAGTTCCCGGGCGATGTCGAGAACCGTGGCGACATCGTTCTCGGTCTTCGGGATGACGACGCCCAGCGGATCGATCTGGTAGATGGAGGCGTCGGTGGCGTAGCGGCCGCGGCTGGCGGTGTCGAACAGCACCTCGCCTTCGATTTCGCGGCGCAGCCGCCGGGCGAGCCCGCTGTCGCCGGGCATGAGGGTTCGGACCAGGGGCATCGGTGCATTCATGATCCGGCCGATGATACTCTCCGATACGCACGGTCCGACCCCGTCGGGCCCACCGTTCGGCATTCCAGGAGCACTCCCATGACCCATCGGGCAGGCCGCCACTTCCTTCAGATCCCCGGCCCCACCAATGTGCCCGATCGCGTGCTGCGCGCGATCGACCGCCCCACCATCGATCACCGCGGTCCGGACTTCAACCGCCTCGCGCGGGATGTCCTCGACGGCCTCAAGCCCATCTTCGGCACGCGCGGTCCGGTGATCATCTACCCGGCGTCGGGCACCGGCGCGTGGGAAGCCGCACTGGTGAACACACTGTCCCCGGGTGACCGGGTGCTGATGTGCGAGACCGGTCAGTTCGCAAGCCTGTGGCGCACCCTTGCCACGCGCCTCGGACTTTCCGTCGAGTTCATCGCGGGCGACTGGCGCCGCGGCGCCGACGCCGAGGCGATCGAAGCCCGTCTCGCCGCCGACCGCGCACACGACATCAAAGCTGTGTGCGTCGTGCACAACGAGACCTCCACGGGCGCCGTGACGCGCGTGCCGCTGGTGCGCCAAGCCATCGACCGGGTCGGGCATCCGGCCTTGCTGATGGTCGACACGATCTCGTCGCTCGGCTCCATCGCGTACAAGCACGACGAATGGGGCGTGGATGTCACGGTCGCCGGCTCGCAGAAGGGGCTGATGCTCCCGCCGGGCCTGTCGTTCAACGCCATCAGCAACAAGGCCATCGCCGCGTCGCGGTCCGCGGGTCTGCCGCGCTCGTACTGGTCGTGGGACGAGATGCTGAACGCCAACAAGGCCGGGTGGTTTCCCTACACGCCAGCCACCAACCTGCTCTACGGGCTGCGCGAAGCCATCTCCATGCTGATGGAAGAAGGCCTCGACAACGTGTTCGCCCGTCACGACCGCCATGCTGAGGCCACCCGGCGCGCGGTGCGGGCCTGGGGTCTCGAGGTGCTCTGCGCGGAACCGCGCGAGTACAGCAGTTCCCTCACCGCGGTCATGCTGCCGGAAGGCCATGACGCCGATCGCGTGCGGGCACTGATCCTCGACCACTTCGATCTGTCGCTCGGCACCGGCCTGGGCAAGGTGGCCGGCAAGGTGTTCCGCATCGGTCACCTCGGGGACTTCAACGACCTCACCCTGGCCGGGACGCTCTGCGGCGTGGAGATGGGGCTGGGCCTCGCGGGTGTCCCGGTCGTGAAGGAAGGCGTGCGTGCCGCGCTCGACTACCTGGCGGAGGCGCGGCGTCCCGCGTCCCTGCCCCGCGCTGTGGCATGAGCGGGTTCCGGGGGCACCCATGACCCGCATGACACAGCGGCTGCGTCGCCTCACCGCGGCTTTGCTGCTGTGTCTCGCCCCTCTCGCGCCGGCCGAGGACGAAGGGCTGTCCCGAACGGAAGCGGCGGCGGCACTCTCGGCACCCGCGCCTGAATTGCGTCGCGAGGCGTCCGCGCGGCTGGCCGAAGTGGGCACGATGGAAGACGTTCCGCTTCTGCTGCGTTCGCTCGACGACGAGGACGACACCGTCCGGGCCCTCGCGGAGCGCTCGATCTGGTCGATCTGGAGCCGTTCGGGCGATCCGGTCGTGGACGCCCTGTTCGCAGAGGGCGCGCAGCAGCTCGCGGCGCGGCAGCTCGCCGACAGCGTGCAGACCTTCACCCGCATCATCGAACTGAAGCCCGACTTCGCCGAAGGCTGGAACAAGCGCGCCACGGCCCTGTTCCTGGCCGGCGACCTGGAAGGTTCGCGGCGGGACTGCGACGAGGTCCTCAAGCGCAACCCCTCGCATTTCGGCGTACTGTCCGGCTACGGGCTGATCCACGCCCGGCTCGGCCATCCGGAAGAGGCACTGGCCTTCTTCGAACGGGCGCTCGCACTCAATCCGAACATGGAGGGCGTGCGCGCGAACATCGAGGCGCTCAAGCGCGATCTGGCCCGGAAGGGGCGCAGGGAGATCTGACCGGAAGTCCGATGGGGGCGAACCCGCCCCCGAGCCGGTGCCTGCACGAGGCCGGCCGCACAACAACGAGGGAGGACAGCATGCATCCGTTCCGCTGGCTGGCGAGTGTCGTCTTGGCAGGCTTCGCGATGGTCCCGACGGCGCAGGCGGCCGAACCCATCCGCATCGGCGTGGTGAACGAGATCACCGGTCCGCAGGCGGAGGGCGGGCGGTTCACCGTGAACGGCATCCGTCTCGCGCTGGAGGAGATCAATCAGGCGGGCGGCGTGCTGGGTCGTCCCGTCGAACTGCGGGTCGAGGACAACGCCAGCACCAATCCGGGAACGGTGCTGGCCTTCACCAAGCTGTTCTCCGACAAGGGGCTCGCCGGCATCATCGGCCCCATCCGCAGCACGCAGGTCCAGGCGGCCTCGCCCGCCATCGCGAAGTCCGGCATCCCCACCATGATCGGCGGCAGCGACGTGAGTCTCACGCGGGTGAACAACCGCTGGGTGTTCCGCATCCGTCCGAACGACAACTACTCGTCCCGCGTCATCGCCGATTTCGGGGTCAACACGCTCAAGCTGCGCAAGTGGGCCATCGTCCACTCGACCGACGCGTTCGGCGCCGGTGGCAAGACCGCGCTGGTCGCCGCGCTCAAGGCGCAGGGCGTCGAGCCCGTGCTGATCCAGGGCTACACGAGCAACTCGCAGGACTTCACGCCGATCGTGCTCGCGGTGAAGAAGTCCGGTGCCGACATCATGGGCACCTACATGACCAACTCGCCCGACCAGGGCATCTTCGCCAAGCAGATGAAGCAGCTCGGCGTGAGCATCGCCTGGGTGGGCTCGCCGACGACCATCTCCGTGACGACGCTGAACCTCGCGGGGGACGCGCTGTACGGGTCTTACTCAGTGACGGACTTCACGGTGGATGCCACGGATGTGACGCGTGCCTTCGCGCGGAAGTACCGCGAGAAATACAACATGAACCCCGACACCTTCGCGAGCTGGGCCTACGACGCAATGCACGTGCTGGTGCGCTCCATCGCCAAGGCAGGCACCACGGAACCCGAGGCGGTCCGCAAGGCCATCCTCGCGACGAAGGGTTATGAGGGTGTCGAGGGCAAGTACGAGTTCGACGAGTTCGGCGACGGCCTGCACGGCTACAACGTCGTGCGCAACGAGGCCGGAAAGATCGTGTTCATCAAGCGGGTCGACTT
>CAZEDA010000201.1:0-5127 GCA_964510915.1 uncultured Rhodocyclaceae bacterium
CGGATGTCGGGGTTGCCGCTGTAGCGCACGGCGCGCTCGCGTACGTCCTCGTCGGCGATCCTGTAGGCCATGTACGCCGACATGCTGCGCGACGCGAGGGCGTCGCCACCGGGGCGTTCGCCGATGAGCACGATCACGAGGCGGCTTTCCAGCGCGTCGGCCACGTCCTCGGCGAGCTTCACGCGGCCCAGCGGCGCCACGATGGGCTGGCCGATGCGGAAGTCGCGTGCCCGCAGCCCGTCCATGAGCACGGGGAGCATGTCGGGCACGTTGTGATGGATCGCCTCCGCGGAGAGCCCGTCGGAGATGACGATCTGCACGTCGGCATGTTCGGGAGAGAGGTGCCGGCGGATCGCCTCGTCCAGGCGCGTGCCGAGTTCCGGATCGTTGAGATGCGCGTCCTTGTCGGCGGCGGCGGTGCGCAGACGCCGCAGAGTCACGCCTTCCACGCGCGGCAGTTCCAGCTCGGCATGGATCGCTTCGCGCGCCACGGCAAGGTTCGCGCGCAGGCGGCGGGAGACATGGTTGGCGGGGCGCGGTCCGGCGTTGTCGTGCCCATGCGCGGCGGGGAGGCTCGCCAGCAGGCGTCGCCATTCGCTGTCCGAGGCTACGAAGAGACGCGGGTTGCCCCAGTTCGGTCCGCGCTCCACCGAGCCGTCAGGCTGCTCGACGAAGATGCCGCGTCCGACGGCCCAGCGCAGATACTCCGGTGCCGGCTTCAGGCCGTACACCTCGCGCAGCGTCTGGTCGTCGTGGCCGGAGGTGTCGAAGTAGGCGAGCATGCGATCGGCGGTGAGGTACACGTCCATGAAGAAGTTGGCGCCCGCCGCGGTGAGCAGCTGGGTCGCCATCTGATGCCCCTCGATCCCGGTGCGCGAGTGCAGCGTGTAGCAGGGCGCCATGCCCATCGGCAATCCCATGAGCTTGCCCATGAAGTGGTCCTGCAGATTGGCGTAGATCATCTCGAAGTTGTCGAGGTGAGTCTCGGGGCCGATGAAGCCGGTGACGTTGTTCACCATGTAGGGTCGCCAGCGACGTGCGAGGCCGTAGCAGAGTGCCTCGCAGGTGGTCATGTCCATTCCCTCGTGCTTGCCGTACGAGACCTCGCTGCCCTGGCCGGTCTCGAAGTACATCCAGTTGTCCGCGGTACCGGCGAGAGCCCCGCGCTGCCCCATCTCCGCGTACGCGCGATCGAGCAGGTCCACCGTGCAGTCGAACTCGCCGGTGAGCACGCGTTCGGTGCCGGCGAGGCTCTGGAAGAGGATCTCCAGCGGCGCGCCCCGGTCGAGGCAGGCGAGCTGGGTCTTCACGTGCGAGAGCACGCAGATCTGGGTGGGCACGTCGAGTTCGCGGCGGACGCGGTCGGCGAGCCGCAGCAGGGCATCGACGTTGTCGACGGTGTCGATGGCCGGATTGATGCCGATCAGCATGTCGCCCGTTCCCATGGAGAGACCGGTGTAGATGAGCGCGGCGATGCCGTCCGGATTGTCGGCGGGGTGATTGGGCTGCAGGCGCGAGGAGAGGGTGCCGCGCACCCCGGTCAGCGTGCGGGCCTTCGCAACAGGCTTGAGCTTGCGCGCCACGAGGATCAGTTCGTGGACGTCCATGAGCTTCGCCAGCGCGGCAGCCATCACGCCGGTGAGACCACGGCCGACGGCGGCGACCTCGGCCGGCGGCGCGGCGAGCAGACGGTCCTTCAGTTCGCCGAGGGTGAGGTCGGCCACGGTCTCGAACTGCGCAAGGTCGATGTCGTAGTTCACGCGCATGACGCTGTCGACACGGCCCTGGCTGTCGGTGAGCGGGCGCTCGTACAGATGGCGCAATGTGAGGTCCGAGAGGATGGCGCGCGCGGCCTCCCGGGCAACCTCATCCGGCGCGGCGAGGCCGGCCACGCGATCGCCCGCCTTGGACAGATCGGCCGCGCCGAGCAGCGCCTTCAGTCCGGTGAAGGAGAAACGGCGGTCGAGCACCGTCGTGGTGTAGGTCTCGTCGGGCTGCGGCTGCGGCACGCGGATGTCTGCGAGTGGCGTTGGAGCATGCATCGTGGAACTCCGTCGGGGGTGGCCTTCAGCCGATGCCGTAGAACGACACCGGCACCACGCCGTGGCGCGGACGGCCGAGGTTGCAGAAGTGTGCCCTGCGCTCGGGCAGTTCGTCGATGACGATCAGCCGCGGACCGCGCCGGCCCCAGTCGCTGGCATAGCTGCCGAGTGTCTTGCCGTGGTTGCCGGAGCACAGCAGCACGACGGGCTGCGCCGCGGGCAGCGAAGACAGCGCGGTGGCCAGACGTCCGGCGAAGGCACGCAGATCCTCCCGGCCGAGCTTCGCGTCGTCCACGAGCTGCAGACATGCGCCTTCCGGCCGGCGGGCGGCGAGCGCGGCCGCTGCAGCAAGGTCGTCCGGCGTGCTGCAGGGGTCGATGCGCGCCACCACGGGCAGATCGCGAAGTGGCAGCCAGGCCGGGTCGGGGAGGTGCACGCTGGTACCGGACACCTCGGTGGCATGCAGGGTGATGCCATACACCGTTGCACGCCCGCGGTGCTCCGGCACGTGGCTGCGCAGGTCGCGTGACAGGCGTGGCGAGGCCACGATCCTCCGGGCGAGATCGATGCCGAGGTCGCCCCAGTGCGTGGTGTCCGGGACCGGTTCGCCGGCTGCCAGCCGGTAGACGAGCTCGCCTACGCCGCCCGAGAAGGTGAGCACCGTGTCCTCCGGCAACGGGCCCGGGGTGAAGGGGGCCTGGGCCAGCAGGACACCGGGTGGCGTGGCGAAGAAGTCCTGCGAACCGATGGCGATGGCCTCCAGCGCAGCCGTGAACGTATCGAGCACACGTTCGCGCGCAGACTCGGGCATCGTTTCGCCTGCTCGCGCCTCGATGCCGAGAGCCGCAGACAGCCGCTCGCCCCATGGCGACAGACCCTTCAGCCGGTAGCTGCCGGGATCGAAGCGGAAATGGCGCGCACCGACGTAGCAGGAGCCGACGGCCAGCACGCCACCGTCACGGCCAAGCGCGGGGTTCGTGGTGCCGCCGCCGATATCGAGGTTGAGCACGTCGCGCTCCGGGAGCGCCCGTGACAGCCACTCGCAACTGCCCAGGAACGCGAGCCATGACTCCAGGCAGGGGTCGTCGGCGCGTGCGATCACGCCCTCGCCGAAGCGCCGTTCCACCATCGCAGCGATGGCAGCGGCGTTGCCGCGCTGCGCGGCCAGACCGGTGATGAGGCAGCCTGTGGCAAACAGATCGTGTGTCGCCACACCCGCGAGTGCGAGCCACGCATCGAGCTGGGCATCGAGGGCTTTCTCGTCGATGACTTCGCCAGCGTATGGCGTGAACACGGGGTCCGGCTGGAAGCGCACGGCGGTCGTGCCGAGGGAGGAGCCGCCGCCTCGGCCTGCGGATTCGAGCCGAGCGCTGGCGAGCAGCAGGCTGCTGGTGGTGGAGCCGAAGTCGAGTCCCAGCAGCAGGACCTCGCGGTCGCGGGTCATGGTGGCGTCTGCCGCGAGAGTCAGGCCGCGTGCCAGCCGCGAGCCCGGGACACGGCGTCTGCGAAGCGCGCGTGCGACTCGGCCGAAAGCGCTGCGCCGGGCTGCACCTCGCGGGCCGGTGGACCCATCGGCGGCAGCGACTCTACGGAACCGTGGCCCGCACCCAGGAAGGCGAACCGCGCGGAGCCCAGTCCCGTCAGGTCGGGCGTGGAGGGAACGACCACC
The DNA here is from genome assembly GCA_964510915.1 of uncultured Rhodocyclaceae bacterium. Classification (GTDB taxonomy): domain Bacteria; phylum Pseudomonadota; class Gammaproteobacteria; order Burkholderiales. The sequence continues at coordinate 3,712 of CAZEDA010000201.1, forward strand.
GTGCGGTCCAGCGCACGGGCCAGGAACTCGCAGAAGTAGGGGTTCCGGGTGAGTCCGCCATCCACCGACACCTGAGCGCGCACGGGCACGTGGCGGTCCAGAGCCATCACCGCCTGAGCGGTGCGAAGCGCCACGCCTTCCAGCAGCGCCTGCACCAGGTCGGCGGATGTCGTTTCGAGACCCATGCCGAGCCACATGCCCGCGGCGCTGCGGTCCCAGAAGGGGCAGGCCAGCCCGGAGAGCGCGGGGACGAACACGAGGCCACGCTCCAGCGCGGAGGTGCCGCCGATTCCATGCAGCTCGTCGAAGTCGGAGAAAAGACCGAGCCGCTTTGCCCAGTCGAGTGCCGACCCGGCGTTGTAGACGCCGCCATCGATGGCGTAGGTGGTGCGGGCGCCGATGCGCCACGCCACCGTGGGCAGGATGCCCGCCTCCGAGCCGCGCACGGGGAATTCGCCCGAGATGGCGAGGGCAAAGGCGCCCGTGCCGAAGGTGATCTTCAAGTCACCGGGCGCGTGGCAGCCATGTCCCATGAGCGCGGCCTGCTGGTCCACCACGCTCGCGACCATTGGCAGGCGCGTGCCCGCGATGGTGCCGTGGGCGTGGACGGTGGGCACGATGGGCGGCAGCAGGTCGATGGGCACCCCGAACAGCCGGCACAGCTCCGGATCCCACTCGCCGGTGGAAATGTTCATGAGGCTGGTGCGCGAGGCAGTGGTGACATCGGTGACGTAGCTGCCGCACAGTCGGTCGAGGAAAAACGCGTCGCTCGTGGCGAGTCGCAGCCGGCCGGTCTTCGCCAGCGCCTTCGCGCCCGGCACGTTGTCGAGGATCCAGGCCAGTTTCGACGCGGAGAAGTAGGGGTCCAGCGGGAGTCCGGCTCGCTCCAGCGTCAGCGCTTCGGCGCCGTCGGCCTGGAGACGCTCGAGGTGGGCTCGGGTACGGTTGTCCTGCCACACGATGGCGTTGCAGATCGGCTCGCCCGAGTCGGCGTTCCAGGCCACGACGGTTTCGCCCTGGTTGTCCAGGGCCACCGCGTCGGCTCCCTGGGCGCGGTCCAGGCAATGCTGCACGTTTGCGAGCAGTTCCGCGGGATCGTGCTCCACCCAGCCAGGCTGAGGATAGATCTGCCGGTGCTCCACCGAGGCCAGGGACTGGAACTCGCCGTCGAGGAACAGCCGGTGGGACTTGGTGGCCGTGGTGCCCTGGTCGATAGCGACGACGAAGCGCCGGTGGTCTTTCGTGTCCGCCATGTCCGGTGTGTCCGTGCTCACGTGGTCGGTGATGGGATTCTGCCGCGTGAAGCGGTCAGAGCGCGACAGGGTCCGCGATATCGACGACGGCCTCCGCCACCGAAGTCGCCTGCGCCGCAGAAAGCGGCAGCAGTACGCGGCGCTCCGGCTTGAGCTTGCGATG
>CAZEDA010000201.1:5227-6692 GCA_964510915.1 uncultured Rhodocyclaceae bacterium
TGGAATCGGTGGTGCGGGCGTACTGGTCCACGACGGGGCCGCCCGAGAGCGGATCCACCTGCAAGTGGCTCGCGCGGAGAATGGCCGCTTCCGGCACGAAGCGACCGCTGAACACCACGCCGTCGCAGGCGATGGTCTCGCGTCCGTCCGCATGCTCGATCTCCACACCGGTCACGCGCGGTGAGCCTTGCAGGGCCAGCACGCGCGCACCGGTGATGACGCGCGTGCCGAACAGCGCGCGTGCCGCCAGCGCCGCCGGGCCAGGGGCGAGCACGGTTTCCGATTCCTCCAGCATGGCCACGGCGCGGATGCCCGCGTGGCGCAGAGTGAGCAGGCTGGAGAAGGCCACCAGCTCGCTGCCCACCACCACGGCGCGTGTGCATGGCTTGAGCCTCGCGAGATAGACCATCTGCTGGAGCCCGCCCGTGTTGAAGATTCCCCAGGGACGTGTGCCCGAAACGAGCCGCGCGGAACGCGGTGTCTCGCGCGTGCCCGTGGCCAGCAGGACACGCGCCGCGCGCAGGGTCTCGCGACCGGCCGTGGTGACGGCGTGCACCACGCCGCCCGGGTCGATGGCCGTCACGGTGGTGCCGGTTCGTACCGGAACGCCGGAAGCACCTGCCACCAGGCGCTTCGCGTACGCCGGCCCGGAGAGGAGGCGGCGGAATTCCCGCCAGCCGAAGCCCGGATGTCCGCAGTGGCGAGGTACGCCGCCGGCGTGCTGCTCGCGCTCGAGTACCACCACATCGCGGATGCCCAGACGGCGCAGTTCCGCGGCGGCCGCGAGCCCGGCCGGCCCGCTGCCCACGATGATCACGTCGTGTGTGCTCACCTGACGGCTCCGCGCGCGCTCATGCCGGCAGCGGCTCCGTCGTCACGTCCGCCAGTCGTCCCGAGGCGAGCTGTGTCACCCGCCAGCCGCAATAGAAGCCCTGGCAGCGGCCCATCATGCAGCGCGTGCGCCGCTTGAGGCCACCGAGATCTCCCGCTGGCAGCGGGCCCGACAGGGCTGCCTCGATCTCGCGGCGCGTGACCAGTTCGCAGTGACACACGATCTCGCCCGGGTCGGCCGCCTGCCAGGGCCGTTCGCGCGTTTCACACAGGTTGGGCACTGGAGTCCAGACGGGAACGGCGGTGTCGCGCAACGACCCGAAGTGTTCTGCGTACAGCGCAGCCACGTGCGAGGCGATGCCGAGCGAGCCTGTGAGCCCCGTCGAACGGATGCCTGCAACGGTGATCCAGCCACGGTCGGCCAGTGCCTCGATGCGGTAGTCCTTGGTTTCGGTGGCGGGACGCAGACCGGCATACACCGCGTTCACACCATGCCCCGCGAGGGCCGGCACGAGGGCTCGGGCCTTCTGCATCAGAGCCTCGAGAGCCGCCTGGTCCACGGTGGGGGACTCGCGCTCGTCCACCTCCTCGGCGGTGGGTCCGGCAAGTACGTTGCCGTAGGCCGTGCGACACA
>CAZEDA010000202.1:0-6653 GCA_964510915.1 uncultured Rhodocyclaceae bacterium
GCGCACCTCGAAGGCAAGGGCGTCTCGGTGCTCGACATGACCGGCATGTCCCAGAAGAACGGCGCCGTCACGTCGCACGTGCGTCTTGCGCTGAACCCGAGCAGCATCCACGCGCAGCGCGTCGCCACGGGCGAGGCCGATCTCGTCCTGGGCTGCGACATGCTCACCGCGGGTTCGCAGGATGTGATCGCCAAGACCCGTCCCGGCGTCACCGTGGCCGTCGTGAATCTGCACGAACAGCCGCCCGGCTACTTCGCGCGTCAGCCCGACTGGCAGTTCCCCACGGAGAAGATCCGCGCGCTCATCGACGAGTCCGTCGCCGACCGCTCGCACTATGTGGACGCCACGCGCCTGGCGACCGCGCTGATGGGCGATGCCATCGCCACCAACCTCTTCATGCTGGGCTACGCCTACCAGAAGGGTCTGGTGCCGCTCGGCGCCGACGCCATCACCCGCGCCATCGAGCATCATGGCGTGGCGGTGAAGGCCAATCTGGCCGCGTTCCTCTGGGGTCGTCGCGCCGCCACGGATCTCGCCAAGGTGGAGCAGATCGCCACGCCGACCGCACCGGTCGTCGTGCAGATGCCCGTGCGGCTCGAGGACCTCGTCCGCCGGCACGTGAAGTTCCTCACCGAGTACCAGGACGCGGCGTATGCGGCCCGGTACACCGCCGTCGTCGAGAAGGTGAAGGCCGCCGAGTCGGCACTCGGCCGCGGGGACTCCCTCGCGAAGGCCGTGGCACGTTCGCTCTTCAAGCTGATGGCCTACAAGGACGAGTACGAAGTGGCGCGCCTGTATGCCGACGGCGAGTTCCGCAAGCAGCTCGAGGCGACGTTCGAAGGCGATTTCGAGGTCACCTTCCATCTCGCCCCGCCGCTGTTCGCGAAGCGCGATGCACAGGGCCGGCTGACGAAGCGCCGCTACGGTCCCTGGATGGCGCGTGCTTTCGGCGTGCTGGCCAAACTCAAGTTCCTCCGCGGCACGGGCTTCGATCCGTTCGGTCGCACCGAGGAACGGCAGCTCGAGCGCAAGCTCATCGACGACTACGTTGCCACCGTGGAAGGTCTGCTCCCGCGTCTCAACGAAGGCAACCGGGATCTGGCGCTGGAACTCGCCGCGGTACCCGAGCAGATGCGCGGCTTCGGGCACGTGAAGGAAGCCAACGTGAAGAAGGCGCTCACGCGCTGGAAGGAACTGGAAGCCACGCTGAGTGCAGTGACCGGTGATGCGCCGAAAGCCGCGCCGGCTCAGGCGGACCGGAAAGTCGCCGCAACGCTGAACTGAGGGAAGGTCCGCACGACCTTCGCAGCCGCGCAGGTCGTGCAGTCACCGCGAGAGGAGCGCGGCGGTCATCGCCGCGCGCTCTTCCTCCAGCGGTGCGCGGGATACCGGTTTCCCTGCACGCCGATACCAGTAGCCTGCATTGCTGAGATCCCCTTCGACACGATGCAGGTGAGCGTGGACCCACGCGGCATCCTGCGACTCGTCGTCCTGCACCAGAACGTGGGCGCGATCCCACTCACCGCGCGCGCAATGCCAGAGAGCCCGCAAAGGGCCCGGCGCGCCGTCAGGCACGTTCGACTGCGCCAGCCACTCGGCAGCGTTCACGACGAAACCGCTCAGGCGTAGCAGCGTGCGAGGGCCGCGTCGGGGTCGACGATGCGCGTCCAGCCGTAGGGGTCCGGCGCACGCCCGTACTGGATGTCGGTCAGGGCCGCGTAGAGCTTGCGGGTGACCGGACCGGCCTCTCCTGCACCCACGATCGTGTCCTTGCCGTGGCGCCCAATGCGGCCGACCGGCACCACCACAGCCGCGGTGCCCATGCAGAACACTTCCGAGATGCGCCCCGACGCGATGTCGCGCAGCACCTCGCTCGCGTCGAGCAGGGCTTCGCGCACCGGATAGCCGAGATCGGGCGCCATGCGCAGGACGGAGTCGCGCGTGATGCCCGGGAGGATGCTGCCGCTCAGCGCGGGCGTCACGATCTCGCTGCCCCCGTAGACGAAGGCGATGTTCATGGAGCCCGCCTCCTCGACGAAACGGCGCTCCACCGCGTCGAGCCACAACACCTGCTGATAGCCGTCCGCGCGCGCGGCCTCCGTCGCGAAAAGGCTCGCCGCATAGTTGCCGATGGTCTTCGCGGCGCCGGTCCCGCCCGGGGCAGCGCGCACGTGGTGCTCCTCGACGCGGATCCCGACGGGCTGGAACCCGGACGCGAAGTACGGTCCCGCCGGACTCAGCAGGATCGAGAAGAGGAACGCCCGGCTCGCCCGCACTTCCAGCGTCGCCTCGGTGCCGATCAGGAACGGACGGATGTAAAGCGAAGCGCCCTCACCGGGAGGCACCCAGTCGCGCTCCAGCGAGACGATCGTGTCGATCGCATCCACGAAATCGGCGGGATCCACGGTCGGCATGGCAAGCCGCTCAGCAGAGGCGTTGAACCGCGCGGCGTTCGCATCCGGGCGGAACAGCTGCACCCGCCCGTCCGGGCGCAGATAGGCCTTGGTGCCTTCGAAGATGCCCTGGCCGCTGTGGAATATGTTCGCGCCCGCATCGAGGGCGATCCGCCCTGCCGGACCGATGACGGCCTCACCCCATCCGGCGGGCGTCTCGTACCGCCGCTCCAGCGTGCGACGCGTGAACACGCGCCCGAAACCGAGCGGCTCGGGCAACCTGACCGGGCCGTCGTCCGGCACGGCCTGCAAGCGAAACTGCATCGAGATCTCTCCCGTCCCCTTTGGAAGGTCTGCCCGGACGGTGCGATCGCCCCACTCCGACAGAGCTTCCCTTGCAGGGACTTGTTCGTGGTTCAGAAATCCAGCGCGAAATCGAGGCCCACGTAGAACGAGCTCGCGCCCTGCTGGAAGTGACGCCCCGCGCGCAGCGCGAGCGAGGAATCCGGCGTCGGCTTGAGGCCGCCCAGCGTGAGTCCCAGCTTCGTCGCCCGGTAGTCGCGATCGCCCATGAGCACCAGTTCGGGCCCCAGTTCGAAGCCGTCCCCGACGTTCGTCACCAGGTGCGAGCGTACCCAATAATGCTCCAGTCCGAAGGTGTAGGACGCGATGTTGCGGCTGCGCCAGCGGGACGAGACGTCGGTGGCGAGCTCGAACTGAAGCTTCGGCCAGATCTGCGTCCCGCTCACCCGCGAGCCCGGATCGTCGGGCGTGAATCGCGTGTCCACATGGCGCAACCCCGCGTAGCCGGCGACCGCGAGGCTGCCTCGGGTCACGTGATAACCGAGAGCCGCCTCCAGGCCCCGCGCGCGGGCATCGATGGGCTGGGGATCGCGCAGGTACAGCGCGGGATTCGACACTTCGTAGCCATAGCGATTGCTGTCGGCCCAGAGCCGCGTGACCCACCCCTGCCCCAGCCGGTTGTCGCCCGGCAGCGGGAGCAGCGCGCCCACATACGCATAGTGTTCTCCCGCTCGCCGCTTCTCCACGCCGGCCAGGAACAGACGTCCCTCCGCTTGCGCGGTCTGCGTCACGAACACGGCGGCCATGGCGCAGCCGAACAGGCGCGCCGCGCTCATGGCAACTCCGCCGGCGACTCGCCCGAAGGTTCGAACCGGTAGAAGTAGAGCGGCGTGCCGCTCGCGAGCATCGCGTCGAACAGGACGGCCGTGCCGCGCATGGGTTGCGTGCCGGTCCGCGTGGTCACGTACACCGTGAGATCCTCCTTGACGCCGATGCGGCGGAACGCGATGAGGGTGCGCGGCTCGTCCGCTCCCGCGCGGACGGCGATCACGCCGACCCGCGTTTCGCCGACGCCGCCGCGACTGCGGATCAGAGCGGAGGCCCAGCGCGGCCGTTCTTCCTCGCCGTCACGAGGCGTCGGTCGCATCCAGCGGCGCAGGCGGTCCAGCGGGGTGAGCGACCGCTCGGCGAAGCGGTTCAGCTTCCACTGCAGGTCGGAGCCGTAGAGGAACGCGAGCAGTTCGTCGCGACTCTCCGGGCGCTCCCACAGGAACTCGCACCCGAGAGCGCGGGCATCGCCGTCCTTGCTGTTGCCGAACATCGCCCGAACCTGCGCCCGGAATCGTACGCGACTCGCGGGCAGCACGATCTCACCGTAGACGAGATCACCCACGCGCAACGAGTCCGGAAACTGGCCGTAGTACTTGAAGCCGTCGCCAGACACATCGTCGAGCACGCCGGCCTGAGGATGCCGACCGTCCGCATCGAGCATGGCAGGCAGGGGAATGGGGAAGCGGTACTCGCGCCGGTGGAACGTGGCGATGCGCCGGGTGAATCCGATCACGAGCTGCGCGAGGCTCGCGTTGACGCAGGCCCAGAATACGTTGGCGACCACCGCGCCCAGCGGCAGCGGCGAGACCTGCAGCCCGTACAGCAGCAAGCCCACCGGGACGGCGAGCGCGTTCACCGTCAGCACCAGAGTCTGCGGCAGCATGAAGCGGCGGGCTGCCGTGGCAGCGTCCGCCGCGCGGATCTTGTCCGTGACGCGAAACCGCAGCCGATCCCGCACCAGCGCCGTCGTCGCCCAGATGAAGGCGGCGTAGCGCGCCATGTCGTAGCGCTGCGTGTCGAGCGTGCGCCCGTACCCCCGCCCCACTTCCTCGAACACCCAGAAGCTCAGCAGGAAGTAGGGCACGAACCGCGCGAGGAACTCCCAGGAAAGCTCGGAGATGGGCATGACGCCGGTCGTCAGCACGATCACGGGCGCCAGGTAGAACACGAGCTTCTGCCAGCCGTCGAAGTACATCACGATGCTGGCGAAGTAGTTGAGCTTCTGCCCCGGCGAGAGGCCGCGGGCGAAGAGCACGAAGCCGTGACGCCGCAGCACCTGCATGGCGCCCTGCCCCCAGCGCATGCGCTGCTTGATGAACGGGACGATGTCCGTTGGTGCCAGCCCGAACGCCAGCGACTGGGCGTGGTACACGGACTTCCAGCCCTTCTGGTGGATGCGCAGCGAGGTGTCGAGATCCTCCGTGAGGGTCGCCACCGAGAACCCGCCGATCTCGTCCAGCGCGGAACGCCGCAGCACGCCGCACGTCCCGCAGAAGAAGGTGGCATTGCGCATGTCCTTGCCGCGCTGGATCACCCGGAAGAACAGCGACTGCTCGTTCCATACGAGCCGCCCGCCGCGTCTCGCGCGGTGCTGGAACGAATCGAGGTTGTAGAAGTCCTGGGGCGTGGAGACGAATGCGACCTCCGGGTCGGTGAAGTAGCCGAGCGTGCGCACCAGAAACTCGCGCGAAGGCGCGTGGTCGGCGTCGAAGATGCAGACGAACTCGCCGCGCGCGAATCGCAGCGCGTTGTTCAGGTTGCCGGCCTTGGCGTTCTCGTTGCGTTCCCGCGAGAGGTAGAGAACATCGAGTTCCACGGCCAGCGCCTTCATCTCGGGGCGGTCGCCGTCGTCGAGCAGCCAGGTGGTGTGCGGATAGTGCATGAGCTTCGCGGCCAGCAGCGTGCGCCTCAGCATCTCCACGGGCTCGTTGTAGGTGGTGACGAACACGTCGACACGCAGGCCGGGCGGCGCCTCCGGCGGTTCCCGCACCGACAGCCGCCACACCATGGTGATGTGCAGCAGCGAGGTGAGGAACCCGAACAGTTCCGCCGCATAGAGCACCCCCGAGAAGACGGGCGCCGAGGTATTGAAGGTCGACGGGCGCCACAGCAGATAGGCGACTCCCGCGATGAGATAGAGAACGACGAGCGCCACCTGAGGGCGGCTCAGCGTCTCGGCTGTGATGGTGTCCGGTCGGGCGATGTTCGACGCTCCGGCGTCAGGACCCCGACTGGCCACGGGACCGCATGCGTGCCGCCGGCTTCACGCCCTGCGGGCGCGACGCAGCGCGGATGCGACGACCGCCAGACCGCCCAGCACGAGCCACGCACTGCCCGGTTCCGGAATCGCGACGCTCACGCGCACGTTGTCGAGACCCCAGGCCTCGTCGAGATACGGAAAGGCAAGGTCGTCACGCACCTGCAGTCCCTGGCTGAAGAACGTGAAGGTGGCGGCCGACGCCGCGAGCGGCACCTCCATCGACAACCGGTAGACGCTGTCCATCGGCGCGGCTGTGGTGCTGTCGAGGTCCTCTTCGGTCGGCAGGATGTCGAAGCGGTAGCCCAGCGAATAGCGCTCCTGAGCACCGGTGGTCGGCAGGCAGGGCGCGACCGCCCCCGGACAGAAGGTCTGCGGCGCCAGGGCGCCACTGCCGTGGCTGAACGTCCAGCCCTGCGAGACCGGCGTCCCGCCGCCCGCGTCGATGGTGAAGCCGAACTCGTCCGGGCCTCGCGACACCCCGTTCACCGGACGCGTATCGCTGCCGTCCCAGGACCACATCAGGTACAGGTCGAACTCCAGACGCACGCTCGTCGCGCCCGCCGGCAGATCCGTGAGGGAAAGGGTGACCTGGTCCTCTCCGCCGAAGTAGCCCAGGAACTTCCGGCTGTCGTCGGCGGGCAACGGTGTGCTGCGGATGCCCCAGGGCTGGGCGGTCGCACTGCTCCACCCGGGCCCCACGGTGCTCTGGAAATCGTTGAAGTACACCTCGTCGCCGAGGGCAGACAGCGGCAGGGTGACGGCGAGGAGCGCGGGAGCAAATCTGGGCAGCACAGGCATCTCCAAGTGCGATATGACGTCAGGGTACGGGGATCGCCCCGGAAGCGGGGCGAAGGTTACCGCGGAAT
>CAZEDA010000203.1:0-6627 GCA_964510915.1 uncultured Rhodocyclaceae bacterium
TCGGCCTACCCGCATTCCACGCCCGACTCCGTCGGTGTTCCCTCTGTCACCGGAGACACGGTGCTGGTGACGCCCTTCAACGAAACCGAAGCCGCTGTCGCGATGATCGAGAAGCACGCGCACGAGCTGGCCGCGGTCGTGGTGGAACCGCTGCAGCGTGTGCTGCAGCCCGAGCCGGGATTTCTCGAGGCGATCCGCGCTGTCACTCGCAAGCATCGCATCGTCCTCATCTTTGACGAGATCGTGACCGGCTTCCGCATCGCGTGGGGCGGGGCGCAGGAGAAGTACGGCGTGGTGCCCGATATCGCCTGCTACGGCAAGGCAGTGAGCGGCGGCTTCCCTCTGGCGGTGATTGCGGGCAACGGCGACATCATGTCGGTGCTCGACGCGCGGAGCCGGCCCAAATCGGAAGTCGTGTGGGCCACGAACACGCTGAACGGCAATCCGGTGTGTGCGGCCGCGGGCGTGGCGGCTCTCGACGTGCTGTCGCAGCCCGGCATCTACGATCACCTGCGGCACATCGGCTCGCGGTTGCGCGAGGGCATCGTCGCTTCGGGCACGAAGCACGGATTCGCGGTGCAGGCACCGGGCGAGGACGCTGTCTTCGGCATCCGCTTCACCGACCGCAAGCCTCTGCGCACCTGGATGGATCTCACCACGGCCGACAAGGACCTTGGCTGGCGCTGGGCGATCGAGCTGATGAAGCGCGGTTTGCTGGTGAACCCGAACGAGAAGTTCTACATCTCGATCCAGCACACCGACGCGGACGTCGATCAGACGCTCGGCATCGTCGACGAAGCGTTCGCGGCGCTGCGCAAGGGATAACCCGTGGGGACGGAAGCCGGCGCGGAGACCTCTGCGCCGGCACTTCGCGGGGAAGAGTTTCGCGACGACACGCGGCAGGTCGCCGGGCGGGTGCTGTCGGGGGAGGAACTCTCCGAACTCACGGCCCTGGACGATGGCGAGTCCGTGAAAGCCATTCTCGTCACGGTCGGCACGCTCGCGGTCGCCCTGGCGCTCGGAGCCTGGGCGTGGACACCCTGGGTCGTGATTCCCTGCGTGCTGGTCATCGCCGCGCAGCAGCACGCCCTGTTCGTTCTCGCGCACGACGCCGCTCACTACCGGCTGTTTCGCAGCCGTTCAGTCAACGATGCCGCGGGTCGGCTGATCGGGTCGGTCGCCGGTATCTCGATGTGCGCGTACCGGGTGATTCATCGGCTGCACCACAACCACCTCTACGGTCCGCAGGATCCCGACATTGCCCTCCACGGCGGTTACCCGCGCGGGAAGCGCTACCTCCTGCGGAAGCTCGCGACGGATCTCTCGGGACTGACGGCGTGGAAGACCTACAAGTACTTCTTCGGAGCGCCGGCAGGGAACGCGGATACCGGCAGCCGTGCTCGGCCGCTGGACGATACTTCGCCCGCGTTGCGCGCGGCAGCACTCGCGGATCGACGCGGGGTGATCGCCTGCCAGATCGGCATGCCGCTTGTCGCGTTGGCCATCGGCGGGCCGGAAGGCCTGCTGCGCTATGCCGTGTTGTGGCTCCTGCCGCTGGCGACGGTGCTCCAGGCGCTGTTGCGGCTGCGTGCGATTGCCGAGCATGGGGCACCGGCCGGATTCGAATCGCCTCTCGTGGCGGCGAGAACGCACGTGCCCTCGCCCGTTTCACGATTCTTCCTCTTCCCGCATCACGTGGGCTTTCACATCGAGCACCACCTCTACCCCGCAGTGCCGCACTACCGTCTGCCGGCGCTGCACGAAGCGCTGCGACGGCGTGGTGCTCTCGACGGGGCCGAGGTGGAATCCTTCTCCCGGACCTGGAGCCGGGTGTACGCGGACCGGACCGGCGTTGCCGTGCCCGCTGTCAGCCGCGCTGAAGCCCCCTAGGAAAGCGCGAATCCGCGATACCCGGCGGCAACGACATCCTCGCACTGCCGGACATACTGCGGAAATCCGCCGATGTAGGGCGAGAAGACGCGCGGCTTGCCGGGTACGTTCGCCCCAACGTACCAGGAACTGCACTGCGAGCGCAGGTTGCCGCCCGCGACATCGGCCACGTGCTGCACCCAGGCATCCTCGGCGTCACGCGTGGCTTCGATGCAGCCCAGGCCTCTGCTGCGCAGATGCGCGATGCACGCGGTGATCCATTCCACGTGCTGCTCGATGGAAGGCAGCATGTTGGTGAGCACGGAGGGACTGCCCGGCCCGGTGATCGTGAACAGGTTCGGAAACCCGGCAGCAGACAGCCCCAGATACGCACGGGGACCGTCCTGCCATTTGTCCTTGAGGCGCAGCCCGCCGCGGCCGCGGATGTCGATGCGGTTCAGCGCGCCGGTCATCGCGTCGAAGCCTGTTGCGAGCACGAGAGTGTCCACCGCGTACTCGCGGCCCCTGGCAACCACGCCGTCCGGGGTGATCCTCTCGATGGCGGTGCCGCGGATATCCACCAGCGTAACGTTCGGGCGGTTGAACGTGGCGTAGTAGTCCGTGTCGACGCACAGACGCTTGCAGCCGATGATGTCCGTGGGGGACAGCGCTTCGGCGACGACGGGGTCGCGGACAATCTCGCTGATCTTGCTTCGCACGAAGGCCGCGGCGGTCTCGTTGGCGCGACGGTCGAACAGCAGGTCCGCGAAGGCGCCCATGAACGACACGCCGCCGTGCGCCCAGCGGCGCTCGTATTCCTGCCGCCGGTCGTCGTCGGACACCGCGAGCGCGCTGTCCGGGTTGTAACGGAACGCGATGCCCGAGAACATGTGGGCAGCGGTCTCGCGCAACACCGGGTAGCTGGCCTTGATGTCCTCGCGTTCGACGACGTCGAGCGGCGCGTTGCGGGCGGGCACCGAGTAGTTGGGGGTGCGCTGGAACACGTAGAGGTGATCGGCTTCTTCCGCGATCACGGGGATCGACTGGATGGCGGACGATCCCGTGCCGATGATGCCGACGCGGCTGCCGCGGAAGCTCACCGGCTCGTGGGGCCAGGTGCCGGTGTGCAGCACCCGTCCGCGAAAGTCGTCGAACCCCTCGAACCGCGGATGGTTGGTGGTGGAAAGGCACCCCGTCGCCATCACGCAGAAGGGCGCCGAGGCCTGCCGGCCGTCTTCGGTCTCGATGCGCCAGAGGCGGGCGGACTCATCGAATGCCGCGGCGCTCACACGGGTGTGGAAGCGGATGTCGCGCCGCAGGTCGAAGCGGTCGGCAACGTGCTCGGCATAGCGGAGGATCTCGGCCTGGGTCGCGTACTTCTCGGACCAGTCCCATTCCTGCTGGAGTTCTTCGGAGAACTGGTAGGAGTACTGCACGCTCTCCACGTCGCAGCGCGCACCCGGATAGCGATTCCAGTACCAGGTGCCGCCAACCCCGCCGCCGGCTTCGAAGACGACCGCGCGCATGCCCAGTCCGCGCAGCCGATGCAGCATGAACAGGCCGGCGAACCCGGCGCCCACGATGATCGCGTCCCAGGACGATTCCGATTCCGTTTGGTGCTGCAGCGAAGCCGTCATGGTGGTCCCAGAGAAGGTCTGATCGCAGGGCGCAGTCGCGCTGCCGGCTGAACCGATGGCAGGCAAGACCGGAGTGACTGGTTCACCCGGTCTCCACCGGATTCTACCCGGGCTTACAATCGCGCCCTCATTGCGTCGATTGGCCGACGCGTTTCCTGCGACGAGACAAGGGGGTGGACTGTGGACATGCATGGCAGAGTGGCGATCGTGACGGGCGCCGGTACCGGCATCGGCAAGGCGGCAGCGGTGACACTCGTGAAGAACGGATACCGCGTGGCGTTCGCGGGGCGCCGCCGGGAGCCTCTCGAGGCCGCCATCGCCGAATCGGGCGCGCCGGCGGACCGCGCGATTGCCGTTTCCGCCGATGTGGCCGACCCCGCTTCGGTCAAGGCGCTGTTCGCGACCGTGAAGAACACGTGGGGGCGCCTCGACGTCGTGTTCAACAACGCGGGCGTCAGCGCGCCGGCGATCCCGATGGAAGATCTCACCTTCGAACAGTGGAAGACGGTGGTGGACATCAACCTCACCGGCATCTTCCTGTGCACGCAGGAAGCGATCCGCATCATGAAGGACCAGACGCCCCAGGGCGGCCGCATCATCAACAACGGCTCCATCTCCGCCCATGCGCCGCGGCCGAACTCCGCGCCCTACACCGCCACCAAGCATGCGGTCACCGGGCTCACGAAGTCGACGTCGCTCGACGGCCGCAAGTACAACATCGCCTGCAGCCAGATCGACATCGGCAATGCCGCGACCGAGATGGCCGCCCGCATGGCGAAGGGCGTGCCCCAGGCGAACGGGGAGATCGCGGTGGAACCGCTCATGGACGTGCAGCACGTGGGCGATGCGATTCTGCACATCGCCAACCTGCCGCTCGCCACGAACGTGCAGTTCATGACGATCATGGCGACCAAGATGCCGTTCGTCGGACGCGGCTGAGCGCCACACGGGGTGGCGGACATCGCGATTCTGAAGGGGGCGGCCCGGGGCGTGTACTTCGAGTCGCTCCCGCCCCTGTCGCTCTACGTTCACATCCCATGGTGCATCCGCAAGTGTCCTTACTGCGACTTCAATTCGCACGAAGCGAAGGGTGAGGTCCCCGAGGCGCGCTACGTCGATGCCCTGATCGCCGACATCGAATCGGCTGTGCCGCTGGTCTACGGACGCAAGGTCCAGACGGTGTTCTTCGGGGGTGGCACGCCCAGCCTGTTCTCCCCGGAATCCCTCGATCGGTTCCTCTCGGCGGCAAGGGCGCTGCTGCCGATGGAGGCCGATGCCGAGATCACGCTGGAGGCGAATCCGGGAACGTTCGAACAGGCGAAGTTCGCCGCCTTCCGCGCGATCGGCATTAACCGCCTGTCGATCGGCATCCAGAGCTTCGACGCGCGTTTCCTCCATGCGCTCGGACGTGTGCACGACGGCGCTGAGGCCCAGCGCGCGGCCGAGATCGCGCGTGCCAATTTCGACAACTTCAATCTCGATCTGATGTACGGCCTGCCGGGACAGTCGGTGGACGAGGCGCTGCGTGATGTGTCGCTGGCGGTGGCCAGCGGTGCGACGCACGTGTCCGCCTACCACCTGACCATCGAGCCGAACACGTACTTCCATCGGTTTCCGCCGGCCCTTCCGGACGACGACGAGACTGCCGGCATGCAGGAAGGCATCGAGGCGATGCTGGGCGATGCCGGCTTCGAGCACTACGAGACATCCGCGTTCTCGAGACCCGGTCGCCGGTCGCGTCACAACGGCAACTACTGGAGTTTCGGCGACTATCTCGGCATCGGCGCGGGCGCGCACGGCAAGCTGTCGTTTCGGGATCGTGTGATCCGGCAGATGCGCTACAAGCACCCGCGCGAGTTCATGGACCGCGCCCTCTCGGGCTCAGGCGCTGCGGTCCAGACGGAGGAGGAGATCGCCCTCGAGTCCTTTCCTTTCGAGTTCATGATGAACGCGCTGCGCTTCAACGACGGCTTCGCGCTGTCGCTGTTCGCGGATCGGACGGGTCTTGCGGTGGAGAGGATCCTGCCGGGCCTCGCCAGGGCCGAGAAGGCGGGGCTGATCGAACGGGATCACGAACGGGTGCAGCCCACGCTGCGCGGTCGACGCTTCCTCAACGATCTGCTGCAGATTTTTCTGCCCTGACGAACAGCAGGTCACGCACTTCGTGGCCGAGCTTGAGACCCCGGGATTCGAATTTCGTCTGCGGCCGGGAGTCCGGGCGTGGCGCGAAAGCTGAAGTCGTATTCCGGAGCAGGGGCTCCGCAGCCAGGACGGCCAGCATCTGATCCGCGTACTCCACCCAGTCGGTCGCGAGGTGGAGATAGCCGCCGGGCTTGAGTCGTGAGGCCACCAGTGACACGAGCGGCGGCTGGATCAGCCGGCGTTTGTGATGACGCTTCTTCGGCCACGGATCGGGGAAGAAAATGTGCACCCCATCGAGACTGCATTCCGGCAGCATGTGCGAGAACACCTCCACGGCGTCGTGCTGGATCAGCCGGACGTTGGTGAGGTGTTCCGCGTCGATGAGCTTGAGCAGATTGCCGACGCCGGGCGTATGGACTTCGATGCCGAGATAGTCGTTCTCGGGATGACGGGCCGCCAGCAGGGCAGTCGATTCGCCCATGCCGAAGCCGATCTCGACGATCCTCCGGGCGGTGCGCCCGAAGGTCGCGTCAAGATCGAGCGGGGCTGGGGCATAGGGCACGCCGAACTGCGGCAGGAGCGTGTCCACCGCTCGCCGCTGGGCGTTCGAGGTGCGGCTCGTGCGCAGTACGAAACTGCGGATCGGGCGTGCAGCGCCGTCCATGGTGGTGATGGTGCGGGCCGCTCAGGCCGCCTGCGACTTTGCAGCGGCGGGTGCGATGATGCCGGTCTGCGGTGAACTGGCAGACGCCTGGTACGTCTTCCTGGGCATGCGACCGGCGAGAAATGCATCGCGGCCAGCCTCCACTGCCTTGCGCATCGCACGGGCCATGAGCACGGGATTCTTCGCGCCGGCGATGGCCGTATTCATCAGCACGCCGTCACAGCCGAGTTCCATGGCGATCGCCGCATCGGACGCGGTGCCCACGCCGGCATCGACCAGCACGGGAATGCTGGCCTGGTCGATGATGATCTCCAG
>CAZEDA010000204.1:0-3637 GCA_964510915.1 uncultured Rhodocyclaceae bacterium
TCCCGGCTCACGAGGCGGAGCCGATCGCGATAGCGCATCAGCCGATGGCTGCCGAACGTGAACTCCGGCTGCGAGTTGGCCCCTGCGGTCAGCAACTGTGAGACGCCCGCATGCACGGACTCGCGTGAAGGCGCCTCGACGCCGCGTTCGCGCAGCCAGTGCCGCACGACGTTGACCCGCCGCACCTCATCGAGCGCAGCCAGTCCCGAAACCAGGAGTTCGTCGCCCGCCTCGCAGGACGGCAGATCGATGGCGGCAAGCGCCTGCGCAAGCCGCGCCGCATCGGCTGCGTTGTCTGCGGCGCGGGCGAACGTCGTCCGATAACCGGGGAACCACTGCTCGATCCTCGGCAGCACATGCTGCCGCAGCGCATTGCGACGATAACGATCGTCGTCATTGGATTCGTCCTCGACCCAGGCGAGCCCGCGCGCGCTTGCGTGCGCAGCGAGCCTGGAACGCGGAAGGGAAAGCAGCGGACGGATGAGACGCACCCCCGAGTCGAGCGTGCGCGAGGCCGGCATCGCCGCGAGACCCGGCGGTCCGGCGCCCCGCAGCAACTGGAGCAGCACCGTCTCGGCCTGATCGTCGGCGTGGTGGGCTAGCGCGACGGCATCGACATCGAGGCGATGGAAGGCGTCGTACCGTGCGGCACGGGCAGCGGCTTCGACGCCGCGCCTGTCCTCGCGATCGATGCGCACACGCTCCACGGCGAGGCCGATGCCGCGATCCGCGCACAGGGAGGCGCAAGCCTGCGCCCACGCGTCTGCGTGCGGACTCAGGCCATGATGGACGTGCAAGGCGGAGAGACGCAGCGCCAGGGGACCTGCGAGATCGGCGAGGACATCGGTGAGCACGACGGAATCGAGGCCGCCGCTGAGAGCGATGGCAATGCGGGCACCATTGAGCCCGCGGGCCCGGAGAAACGCTTCGACGATGTCGTGCAGCGCCCGGTCCGGCGCCGGACGGCCCGTCACCGCGACGGCACGACTTCCTTGAACTTGCCGAACCCGAGCAGCTTCTCGAAGCGGGCTTCGACCAGGTCGTCCACGGACTTGCTCTGCACTTCCTTGAGCGCTTCGGCGAGCGCCTTGCGCACGGCCTGCATCGTCGCACCATGGTCGCGATGCGCGCCGCCCAGCGGCTCGCCGATCACCTTGTCCACCAGCCCGAGTGTCTTGAGGCGGGTGGCCGTAATGCCCAGCGTCTCGGCCGCTTCGGGGGCCTTGTCCGCGCTCTTCCAGAGAATGGAAGCGCAGCCCTCGGGCGAGATCACCGAGTAGATCGCGTACTGCAGCATCATCATCGAATCGCCGACCGCAATGGCGAGCGCCCCGCCGGACCCGCCTTCGCCGATCACCGTGCAGATGATGGGCACGCGCAGTTCGGCCATCACGAACAGGTTGCGGCCGATGGCTTCCGACTGGCCCCGCTCCTCGGCACCGACGCCCGGGTAGGCACCGGGCGTGTCGACGAACGTGAACACCGGCAGACCGAACTTCTCGGCGGTCTTCAGCAGACGCAGCGCCTTGCGGTAGCCCTCGGGCTTGGGCATGCCGAAGTTGCGGTAGATCTTCTCCTTGGTGTCGCGGCCCTTCTGGTGCCCGATCACCATGCAGGGCTGGCCGCCGAAGCGCGCGAGTCCGCCGACGATGGACGGGTCCTCCGCGAAGGCGCGGTCGCCGTGCAGCTCGTCGAAATCGGTGAACAGGTTGCGGATGTAGTCGAGCGTGTAGGGCCGCTGCGGATGCCGCGCGACCTGCGAGATCTGCCAGGCGGAGAGCTTGGCGTAGATCTCCTTCGTGAGCGTGTTGCTCTTCTTCTGCAGCCGCGAGATCTCCTCGGAGATGTCGACGGCGGAATCGTCCTGCACGTAGCGCAGTTCCTCCACCTTCTGCTCGAGTTCGGCGATGGGCTGCTCGAAGTCGAGGAACGTGGTCTTCATGGCGGGAGTCGCGGCGTTGGACATGCTCACCTCATTTGCCGTATCGGCTGCTCAGGTAGTCGACGATGGTCTGCGCTTCTTCCGGACTCACCGGGGCGCCCATCACCTTGATCATCTTGTTCACCGAGGCCTCCCAGCCCTTGCGGTCCAGGAACGGGGAGTTCATCTCGATGTAGTCGAGGCTGTGACACATCACGCAGCGGGACTCGACCAGGGCCCGACCGTCGCCGTCCTTCAGGGTGATGGCATCCTCTCCACCGGTCGCCGCGCCACCGGCGGCGAGACCGATCACCAGGAAGGCCGACTGCATGACCACTCGCGACATCATGTGCATCGGATGTTCACCGAGTGGACCACGTTGTTGTGGTAGCCGGCCGGGTTGAAGACCAGTTCGAAGCTCTGGCTCGCGCCGAGCCGGTTGGTCGCCCGAGCCATCACCACGTGATCGCCCGGCTCCGGATTGAACGCGAAGGACCACTGGCGCGTGGAGAACCGGCCGAAGTCCTCGCCCAGTTCCGCGGTGCCCCAGGTTCGGCCGCCGTCCGTGGACACGTCCACCCGGGCGATGCCGTAACCGCCATCCCACGCAATGCCGCGCACGAACAGCGGCGTGCGCGACCGGTACAGCATGTGGTCGCGGAGATTCGTGATGAGCGAGTTCACCACCATCTCGGTGATGGGCGTCGTGGTCTCGTTCTCCTGGGAGACGAAGCGGTCGACGATCGGGAACCGGCCCTTGGGAATGCGATAGGCCGGGTTCATCCAGAAACCCTTGAGCGGCTGCGCGAGCACGTCGATCCGCGAGAGGTGCTTGATCCAGTACGTGGCGGTCCAGCCGGGCACCACCAGCCGCACCGGCGCGCCGTGCCAGTGGGGCAGCGGCTCCCCGTTCATCTCGTAGGCGAGCAGCGTGTTCTCGTCGAGCGCCTTCCACGCGGGAATGCTCTTCACGAAATCCGGCGTCTTCTCGGCCACGCCGGAGTCGGTGCCGTCGAACGCAACCTCGACGGCGCCGGGCTTCACACCCGCGCGCTCGAGCACCTCCTTGAGCCGTACGCCCCGCCAGCGCGCGTTGCCCATCGCCCCGTGGCCCCATTGGACGCCGGGCACGTGAGGATTCGACAGGCCGCGGCGATTGCCGGAGCACTGGCAGACGGCAGCGATTTCCACCGGCGTGAACTCGCGGCGCAGTACGTCGAGGGACAGGGACAATGAGCCCCCGGCGGCCTCCCCGCCCACTTCCAGCCGCCAGGCCGCCGGGTCTACCTCGGGGATGGAGGACAGGTGATAGCGGACGAAGAACGCGTCGTTGGGCGTGAACGCCTCGCCCAGGACGCGCGCGGGCGTCTCGAAATTGGGCGGGCGGAAGGACTTCTTGATGAGGGGAAGCTTGCCGGGCAGCGTGTCGTAGGTGGAAGACGACAGGGTCCCTGCGGGCAGGGCAGCCGGCCCCACGTCCGGGCGGGCGCGGGCACCCCCGGCCCAGAGGCCTGCGGTGGCGAGCAGCAGACGTCTACGCGAGAGCATGCGTGTCGTCGATCGATCGCGTTGTCATCCCGGGATTTTGACACATCGCGCGGGATTTCCATCGGGTAACGGTCAGAACAGGACGCCCGCCTTGCCGCGCGGATCGCCTTCCACCACGACGGTGCCGGTTTCCCGGTGGACGAAGACCGCCTGCATGTTGCCCCAGCG
>CAZEDA010000204.1:3737-6618 GCA_964510915.1 uncultured Rhodocyclaceae bacterium
TTGCCGGCCGCGATGGCGTTCGCGTGGAACCCCGTCAGGCCGTAGAGATTGCTCGCATTGGGCGCGATGGCGAAGTCGTTCATCTCGTTGTTGAGCAGGACACCGGACTCGCCGGCGAGGAGCCCCGCCCCGAATGGAGCGTTGATGCTCAACGTCGCGGCGACCCGGTTGCCAGCGGCGTCGACCACCGAGAAGTGCGTCGTGTGCCCACCCTCCCGCCACTCCGGCGCGGCGTCCAGTGCCGCACTTGGCGTCGCCTTCTGCAGATCGATGCCGGCCGCGCGCAGCCTGGCGTAGCCGGGGCTCGCCAGCCGGCCCGACGGCACCTCGACGAAGTCGGCGTCACCGAGATGACGGGAACGGTCCTGAAACGCTCTGCGCAGGGCTTCCACCACCAGATGCACGCGATCCGTCTCGGAAAGCGCGGAGAGGTCGAACTGCTCGAGGATGCCCAGCGTCTGGTCGAGCGTGAGGCCGCCGCTCGACGGCAGCGGCGCGGTGGTGATGGTTGCGCCGCGGTAGGTGAACCGGTGGGGCATGCGCTCGATCACGCGGTACCCGGCCAGGTCCGCGTCGGTCCAGAGACCGCCGGCCGCACGCACCGACCGCACCATCTCCCGCGCCACCGCACCGGTGTAGAAGCCGTCCCGACCCTGCGCCGCAATCGCGCGAAGGGTCCCGGCGAGGCCGGGCTGTCGCACGACGAACCCCTTCTCGGGGACTTTCCCGTCCTGAAGGAACACCGCGGCGGTCCGCGCGTCGACCTGCATGACCTTCTCGCGCCAGCCTGCGGCGCCAACGTATCGGCCATCCACCGGGAACCCTTCGTCGGCGTAGCGGATCGCGGGGGCAAGCAGTTCGTCGACCGGACGCGTGCCATAGCGGCGCACCAGATGATCAAGACCCGCCACCAGACCTGGAATGCCGGCAGCCCGCGCGCCGTCCAGCGAGGCTCTGGCATCCGGCTCGCCCTTGGCGTCGAGATACATGTCGCGTGAGGCCGCACCGGGCGCAGTCTCTCGGGCGTCGATCACCACGTCGAGTCCGTCGGAAGCGCGGTGCAGCAGGAAGAAGCCGCCGCCGCCCAGGCCCGACGAGAACGGTTCGACCACGGCGAGCGCGGCGGCCACCGCGACCGCCGCATCGAAGGCATTGCCGCCGCGGGCCAGCACCGCCTCGCCCGCCTGCGTAGCCAGGGGATGCGCGGACGCGACGCCGTAGCGCGTATCGGCATGCGCCGGCAAACAGGCGACCCATCCGATCAGACACCACGCCGCCACCACGGCCGCCACGCGCTTCACGATCATGCCCCGATCTCCTCACTGCCCCGGACCGGCGGGCGCACCTTGAACACCAGCGCATACAGCGCCGGCAGGAACAGCAGCGTCAGGACGGTCGCCACGAGCAGGCCGCCCATGATCACGACGGCCATGGGCCCCCAGAAATTCGAACGCGCCAGCGGGATCATCGCGAGAATCGCCGCCGCTGCGGTAAGCATGATCGGCCGGAAGCGCCGCACCGCGGACTCGATGACCGCGTGCCACGGCGCGTGGCCTTCAGCGACGTCCTGATCAATCTGATCCACCAGGATGATGGAGTTGCGCATGATCATCCCGGACAGGGCGATGAAGCCCAGCATCGCCACGAACCCGAAAGGCACTCGCCCCACCAGCAGGAACAGACTCACGCCGATGATGCCCAGCGGCGCGGTGATGAGCACCAGCACGCTCTTGCCGACACTCTGCAGATGGATCATGAGGAGTGTCAGCACGGTGATCAGCATGAGCGGCAGCACCGCATTCACCGAGCCCTGGCCCTGGGCGCTTTCCTCGATGATGCCGCCCGTCTCGATGCGGTAGCCCGGCAGCAGTCCGGACTTGATCTCGGCGAGCTTGTTCTCCACCTGCTGCGAGACCACGGGCGCCTGGATGTTTCCCAGAACATCGGCCTGCACGGAGATGGTGGGCATCCGCGCGCGCCGCCAGATGAGCCCCTCCTCCAGTTCGTACTTGATGGTCGCGATCTGCGACAGCGGGATCCAGCGGTTGCCCTGCGTGGGCACGTTCACGTCGCCGATCTCCGCGAGCCCGCGGCGCTCGCCGGCCTGCGCCCGGGCGAGAACTTCGATCAGCTTGTCCCGCTCACGGAACTCGGTGATCGCGAATCCGGTGAGCAGGGCGTTCAGCGAAGCCGACAGCTCCTGCGAACTCACGCCCAGCAGCCGCGCCTTGTTCTGGTCGATCTCGAGCTTCACGGTCTTCACCTTCTCGTTCCAGTCGAGGTGAACGCCGCGCAGATTGCCGTTGGCTCGCATCACCTCGGCCACCGCGAAGGCGACCCGGCGCAGCTCGTCGAAGTCCTGACCCATCACGCGAAACACCACGGGGTAGGACACGGGAGGACCGTTCTGGAGCGGATTCACCCGGAAGCGGACGCGTGTGAACTCGGTCTCCAGGGCCTGCACCAGCCGCGCCTGCACGCCATCGCGCACCTCTGCGCCGCGGGTCGTGACGACGAACTCGGCCAGGTTGGAGCTGTTCAGCTGCTGGTCGAGCGGCAGGTAGAAGCGCGGGCTGCCGGCACCGATGTAGCTCACGTACTTCTCGATGTCCGGGTCCTTCGCGAGGATCGCCTCGAAGCGCTTCGCCTCGGCCTGCGTCGCCGTGATCGAGGCGCCTTCCGCCAGCCAGATGTCCGCCACCAGTTCCGGCCGGTTGGCCGAGGGGAAGAACTGCTGCTGCACGAAGCCGAAACCGGCGATGGCCAGCACGAAGAGCCCCAAGGTGAGCGCGATGACGGTCTTGCGGTAGGTCACGCACCACGTGACCAGTGCCCGGAACCGGCGGTAGAACGGCCCCTGGTAGACATCGCGCTCGTGCCC
>CAZEDA010000205.1:0-6568 GCA_964510915.1 uncultured Rhodocyclaceae bacterium
TCGGCGCCAACCCGACCGACGGCCATCCCGTGTTCGGCTCGCGCATGAAGCGCCGTCTGCGCGAAGGCGCCAAGCTCATCGTCGTGGACCCGAGGACCATCGATCTGGTCCGGTCGCCGCACGTGCAGGCCGACTACCACCTCAAGCTGCGCCCCGGCACCAACGTCGCGATCGTGAATGCGATGGCCCACGTCATCATGACCGAGGGGCTGTGGAACAAGGCCTTCGTGGAGGCCCGCTGCGAGGAGCCCGCCTTCGCCAAATGGCGCGCGTTCATCAGCGACGCCTCCAATTCGCCCGAAGCGCTGGAATCGATCACCGGCGTGCCGGCCGATGCCGTCCGCGGTGCAGCGCGCCTGTACGCGACCGGCGGCAACGGCGCCATCTATTACGGTCTCGGCGTCACGGAGCACAGCCAGGGTTCGACGATGGTCATGGGCATCGCCAATCTGGCCATGGTCACCGGCAACATCGGTCGCGAGGGCGTCGGCGTCAATCCGCTGCGCGGCCAGAACAATGTGCAGGGTGCCTGCGACATGGGCTCCTTCCCGCACGAGCTGCCCGGCTACCGGCACATCTCCGATTCCATCGCGCGCGCCGAATTCGAGCACGCGTGGGGCGTCCGGCTGGAACCGGAACCCGGCCTTCGCATCCCGAACATGCTGGACGCCGCGCTGGACGGCAGCTTCCGGGGCATCTACATCGAAGGCGAGGACATCGCCCAGTCGGACCCCGACACCCAGCACGTGACCGCCGCACTCGAAGCGATGGAATGCGTCGTGGTGCAGGACATCTTCCTCAACGAGACGGCCAAGTTCGCGCACGTGTTCCTGCCGGGTTCCTCGTTCCTCGAGAAGAACGGCACCTTCACCAACGCCGAGCGTCGCATCTCGCCCGTGCGCAAGGTGATGCCCCCGCTCGCCGGCAAGGAGGACTGGGAAGTCACGCAGATGCTCGCCAATGCGCTCGGCTACCCCATGAACTACTCGCATCCGTCCGAGATCATGGACGAGATCGCCAGCCTCACCCCGACCTTCAAGGGCGTGAACTACGCGAAGCTCGACCGTCTCGGCAGCATCCAGTGGCCCTGCAACGACAAGACCCCCGAGGGCACGCCGACGATGCACATCGACGAGTTCGTGCGCGGCAAGGGTCACTTCGTGATCACCCGCTACGTACCCACCGAGGAACGCACGACGCGCCAGTACCCGCTGATCCTCACCACGGGCCGCATCCTCAGCCAGTACAACGTGGGCGCGCAGACGCGCCGCACCGCCAACGTGATGTGGCACGAGGAAGACCGCCTCGAGATCCACCCGAGCGATGCCGAACTGCGCGGCATCAGGGAAGGCGAGTGGGTGGGCGTGCGCAGCCGTGCCGGCGAGACGGTGCTTCGTGCCGTCATCACCGAGCGGGTGCAGCCGGGCGTGGTCTACACCACCTTCCACTTCCCCGAGTCGGGCGCGAACGTCATCACGACGGACAACTCCGACTGGGCCACCAACTGTCCTGAGTTCAAGGTCACCGCCGTGCAGGTCGAGCCCGTGACCCAGCCCTCCGAATGGCAGAAGCGGTTCCGCGAGTTCAGCGAAGAGCAGATCGCGCTGCTGGCCGCGCGGGAAGCACAGGGAGCATGAACCCGTGAATGCAGGGGATCTGCGCGGGTTCGGCCCCGCGCATGTCAGCGTCGAGGTCGAGCGCTGGCGCGATGGCGCCGTCGAAGCGGCAACGGACAACGTGGCGGAGGAATGCCCGGTCGCGGTCATCTACAACGGTGTGCCTTTCGCCGTGATGCTCGCAACCCCGCTCGACCTGGAGGACTTCGCGCGGGGCTTCACCTGGTCCGAAGGGATCGTTGCCCACCCGTCCGAGTTCCAGGGTGTCGAAGTCGTCGCGGAGAATGGCGGGTACGCGGTGTACGTGAGCATCCCGACGGAGCGCAGTGCCGCGTTGGCTGAGCGCCGT
Source organism: uncultured Rhodocyclaceae bacterium (assembly GCA_964510915.1). GTDB lineage: Bacteria > Pseudomonadota > Gammaproteobacteria > Burkholderiales. Next base: position 1,966 of record CAZEDA010000205.1, read on the forward strand.
CGCGCGCTGGCCGGTCGGACCGGTTGCGGGTTGTGCGGCACCGAGATGCTGGAGGACGCCATCCGTCCCGTCGCGAAAGTGAAACCGCTTGCCGATTTCGACCCCGTGTCGGTGCATCGCGCACAGACGGAACTGGCGAACAGCCAGAGCCTCAATGCCATCACCGGCGCCGTCCACGCCGCAGGCTGGGCGGACAAAGCCGGACACGTGCAACTGGTTCGGGAGGATGTCGGGCGCCACAACGCGCTCGACAAGCTGATCGGCGCCCTGCAGGAAACCGGGATCGATGCTTCGTCCGGCATCGCTGTGGTGACGAGCCGCGCGAGCTACGAGATGGTCCACAAGAGCGCGGCGGCGGGCATCCCGCTGCTGTCGGCGGTTTCTGCCCCCACGGCTCTCGCGATCCGCACGGCGCAGGCAGCAGGACTCACCCTCATCGGCTTCACGCGGGACCGTCGCCACACGGTCTACGCCTCACCCCAACAGTCTTAGAGAAACACGCAGCAGCCCATGGAAATCGAACGCCTGGTCAAGATGGCCAACGACATCGCCCGCTTCTTCGAAGCCGACCCCGATCACACAGAAGCCGTGAACGGCGTCGTCGGACACATCACGCGATTCTGGGACCCCCGGATGCGCCGCGAGATCGTGGCGCACGCCCAGGCTGGCGGCACCGATCTGAGTGCGCTCGCGCGCGAGGCCGTGCTGAGCCTGCCCCCTGTCAGCGCCGCCGCCTGAAGACGTATCCGCCGGGTCAGACCGGCGGCAGTTTCGCCATCAGCTTCACGAACTCGCCCATTTCCTTCTCGACGGCGCCGGCGGCCTTGGCCTCCATCTCGAGGTAGCGGCGCAGCACATCCAGCCCGAACTCCGTCACGACGGCACCGCCGCCGCGCTGACCGCCCGTCTCCGTGGTGACCAGCGGATGCTTGAAGCTGGTATTCATGGTGTCGACCAGCAGCCAGGCGCGACGATAGGACATGTCCATGTCCCGGGCTGCAGCCGAGATGGAACCGGTGCGCTCGATTGCCTGCAGAAGTTCCGCCTTGCCCGGCCCCATGGCGATGGCCTTGCGGAACAGAATGCGGATCTGCGGTTTCGCCACCCGACCCGATGCACCAGCTTCCCGAGCACGCGCCATGTCAGCGCCAGCGATCGGCCGCCGCATCGTCGGAGGCTCGGGCGTCCACCCAGCGCGCGCCCTCCGGCGTGCGTTCCTTCTTCCAGAACGGCGCGCGGGTCTTGAGATAGTCCATCAGGAATTCGCAGGCGTGGAAGGACTCGCCGCGATGGGCGCTGGTGACCACTACCAGCACGATCTGCTCGGTGGGCAGGATGCGGCCCACGCGATGGATGACGAGGATGTCGAACAGGTCCCAGCGGTCCCGCGCCTCGGCGGCGATGCCGGTGAGCGCCTTTTCGGTCATGCCGGGATAGTGTTCGAGTTCCATCTCGGAGACATCGGAACCGTCGTTCAGGTCCCGGCAGACGCCGATGAACGTGGCGACGGCACCGATCTTTGCGTTGCCGGCCCGCAGCGCTGCGATTTCGGCGCCGACATCGAAGTCCTCGGTCTGCACGCGGATGGTCGTGACGCCTTGCGCGAGGGGACGGGGAGCGGTCGGTGCATTCACGGTCAGCCTCCGGTCACGGGCGGGAAGAAGGCGACCTCGTCGCCGTCGCGAAGGGGCGTGTCCGGCCGGGCCATGTCCTGATTGACGGCGGCACGCACGGAACGGCCGGGGGCCAGTTCCGCCGCCCAGACATCGCCCCGCTGGCGCAGCCAGTCAAGCAGGCCGCCGACATCGGCCACGCCGGCAGGCAATTCGATGCGCTCGGCGTCGCGACCCAGCGCATCGCGCAGCCGGGCAAAGTAGAGAACGTTCAGCATTCGTGTTCGATCAGTGAGGAACCGGTCCGTCGGCGAGACCCACATGCCGGAGGATGAAGCCGATGATGCCTTCGTAGTCCTCGAGCGCAAACTGCGGAAGATCCGTGGCCAGCGCCTCGTCCGTGGCCACCGCAACGATATTATCATCGGTCTCCCACAGACAGCCTTCCCGCGCACCGCGCCGATGCACCTCGAGCCGGGGCAGCGGTTCGCGCTTGAACCCTTCCACCAGCACCAGGTCACAGGGGGACAGTCGCGCGAGGTGCTCCGCGATGCCGGGTTCGGGCGCGCCGCGCAGTTCGTGCATCAGCGCCCAGCGCTGCCCCGAGCCCACGAGGACTTCGGACGCGCCGGCCTGCCGGTGCCGGAAGGAATCCTTGCCGGGACGGTCCACATCGAAATCGTGGTGGCTGTGCTTGATGACCGAGACGCGGAAGCCTCGCGCCACAAGCCGCGGGATGAGCTGTTCCATCAGGGTGGTCTTGCCGCTGCCGGAGTAGCCGGCGATGCCGAAGGCTTTCATGGTCGGGTGCTGTCGAGGAAGTCCGGGTTCCGGCGCGGATCCGCCCGGCGGCCGCGCCCCTCTCTCCAGGAGAAGGCAATGATGCAACGAAGAAGTTTCCTGATCGCCGCCCTGACGGGGCTGGGCGGGTGGTCGGGCGTGGCGCGTGCCCACCACGGGTGGAGCCACTACGACGCGTCCAAACCGCTCACCCTCACCGGCAGGATCGTGGAGGCAGCGTACGACTATCCCCACGCGACCATCAAGCTGCAGACGCCCGAGCGGCTGTGGCTTTGCGTCCTGGCGCCCCCCTACCGGATGGACACCCGCGGCCTGCCGCGCGATTCGCTCAAGGTCGGCGAGACCGCCTCGGTCATGGGCTATCCCGATCGCGACGGCGCGGACGAGATGCGGGCCGAGCGGATCACCCTGGCGGGCCGCACGGTGGAACTGCGCTGATCCCATGACCGGCGCCGAGGCCCTGTCCCAGGCCATCCGCGGCCATCCCTGGCTGTATCCGGCCGCCGAGACCGTCCACCTCTGGGGGATGATGCTGGTCGCCGGCTCCGCCGTCCTGTTCGATCTGCGGGTGCTCGGCGTCTCCCGAGCGGCGACCGTGGGGGTCGCCGCCCGTCTGCTCCTGCCCTGGTCCCTGGCGGGGCTGCTGCTGGTCGTCCCGGCCGGGATGACGCTGTTCGCGGCCGACCCGTTCGCGATCCTCGGGAACCCGGCTTTCCGGCTGAAGATGCTCCTGCTGTGCGTCGTCGCCGCCAATGCGGTGGCGTTCCACCTCGGGCCGTCGTCCGCGGCCCTGCGTGCGGACACCGCCGCCGTTCCGGCAGTCGCGCGCCTGCAGGCGGGGCTGTCGCTCCTCCTCTGGCTGGCGATCGTGGCCTGCGGCCGGATGATCGCCTATGCCTGAATCCGGCGCCGGCGTTGTGTACCGCCGGCTATAATGCCCCCTCACCTGAACCGTCGTCCCCGTCTCCCGGCGCACCGAACACCATGACCGACAACCATTCCACGCTGGTCGACACCCGCAACCGCCCTCTGCGCGACCTGCGCGTGTCGGTGACCGACCGCTGCAATTTCCGCTGCACTTACTGCATGCCGAAGGAAGTCTTCGGCAAGGACTTCCAGTTTCTCGAGCGCGAGCAGCTGCTGTCCTTCGGCGAGATCCATCGCCTGGTGCGCATCTTCAAGGGCCACGGGATCGAGAAGGTCCGCATCACCGGCGGCGAACCGCTGGTACGGCGCAAGATCGAGCGCCTCATCGAGATGCTGGCCTACCACGAGGATCTCGACCTCACGCTCACCACCAACGGCTCGCTGCTCAAGCAGAAGGCGGCGGACCTCAAGGCCGCCGGCCTGAAGCGCGTGACCGTGAGCCTGGACGCCCTCGACAACGAAACGTTCATGCGGATGAACGACGTGGACTTCCCCGTCGAGAAAGTGCTGGAGGGCATCGAGGAAGCCGACCGCGTGGGCCTCACGCCAGTCAAGGTGAACATGGTGGTGAAACGGGGCGTGAACGATCACAACGTGGTCGAGATGGCCCGCTTCTTCAAGGGCAGTGGCCACATCCTGCGCTTCATCGAGTTCATGGACGTCGGCAGCACCAACGGCTGGACCATGCAGCACGTGGTCCCCTCGCAGGAACTCGCCGCGCGCATCAACGCCGAGTTTCCGATCGAGCCCGTCGACCCCAATTACCGCGGCGAAGTCGCCGAACGCTGGCGCTACCTGGACGGCAGCGGCGAGGTGGGCTTCATTTCCTCCGTGACCCAGGCGTTCTGCAAGGACTGCACGCGGGCGCGACTGTCCGCAGAAGGACAGCTCTTCACCTGCCTGTTCGCGACTCAGGGCACCGACCTGCGCGGCCTGCTCCGCGCCGAGGCGTCGGACGAGGAAGTCTCCGAAGCCATCGCGCGCGTCTGGCGCGTCCGCGCGGACCGCTACTCCGAGATCCGCACCGCCGAGACCGCCAAGCTCCGCAAAGTCGAAATGTCCTACATCGGCGGGTAACGATCCCTGCGACGGGCAACGCCCGTCGCCGATATCCCACGCCTTCACGCCTTCACGACTTCACGACTTCACGCATTCACAGCTTCACCCCTTCACCCTTTACACCCTCACCCGACAAATGGCCCCGCCCTCCCTCCGCGACCTCCCTCTCGCCGACGACTACGACCCGAATTCCATGCCGGTAG
>CAZEDA010000206.1:0-1360 GCA_964510915.1 uncultured Rhodocyclaceae bacterium
GCGGCCTTCTCTTCGAAGGGGATGTACTGGTTTTCCACGGCGGCGATGGCCTGGCTCACGCTCATGCCGCCCGCCTTCTGCTTGGCGATGCGCAAGGCCTCTTCGCCCAGGGCGAGGCACAGGCGCTCGGACGGGTTGTCGGAGGACGCGCGCCGTGTGGTGGTGACCACCTTCGCGCCTTCGCCGCAGGGCTTGTCGGCGTAGGAACCGTCCGGACAGCGGTAGACCTTGGCTGCGTGTGCGGGCAGCGAGGCGGCGAGGAGGGCGAGCAGAGGCAGGGCGATCAGGGGCTGGCGCATGGGATTCATTCCCGGGATGAGCGCTCGAGGGCGCAGACTGAGCCTGTTTTCGGCGCAATCCCGCCATTCATGAATGGCGGGGCCCGCGCTATCATTCTTGTCCACTTCGTGATCGGGGGCACAACAACATGCTGGAATCCATCGACGTCATCTCCGACGTGGTCTGCCCCTGGTGCTACATCGGCAAGCGCCATCTGGAGGCCGCACTCGAGCGCTACCAGGCGCGCCATCCCGAGGCCGCCGCCCCCAAGGTGAACTGGCATGCCTACCAGCTGAATCCCGACATGCCGCGCGAAGGCATGGACCGGAAGGACTATCTGGAGCGCAAGTTCGGCGGGCCGCAGCGCGCCGCCGAGATCTACGCCCGGGTGACGCAGGCCGGCACGAGCGCCGGCATCGCATTCGACTTCGGCCGCATGCAAATCCAGCCCAACACCACTCAGGCCCACCGGCTCATCGCGTGGGCGGGCGTCAAGGAGCGGCAAAGCCCGCTGGTGGATGCGCTGTTCCAGGGGTATTTCATCGACGCGCGCGATTTCACGAAGGACGAGGTGCTGGCCGATCTTGCGGCAGCCGCCGGCCTCGACCGCGCGGAAGCCCTGACCTTCCTCGCGTCCGACGAGCTGCGCGACGACGTGGGCGCCGACGAGAAGATGGCCCGCCAGATCGGTGTGCAGGGCGTGCCGTTCTTCATCTTCAATCGCCGCCTCGCGTGCTCGGGGGCTCAGCCACCGGACGTGCTGGTCGACGCCATGGAAGAGGCGGCCGCAACCGCCGAGACCTGAGCCGACTTCCATGCGCCAAGCCATCGAAAGCGCGGCGGCGGTCATCGCACCCTACGTGCGGGTGACGCCGGTTCTTCCGCTCACGGCGCGCGAGCCAGCGCTGCCTGCGGGCGTGATGCTCAAGCTGGAATGCCTGCAGCACGCAGGGTCGTTCAAGCCTCGGGGAGCGTTCCATCGGATCCTGACCGCGCAGGTGCCGTCTTCCGGCGTGATCGCAGCGTCCGGCGGCAACCATGGGCTTGCCGTGGCCTATGCGGCCCGGGCCCTCGGCCTGCG
>CAZEDA010000206.1:1460-6550 GCA_964510915.1 uncultured Rhodocyclaceae bacterium
GAGGCCATCCGGTCCGCGCAGCGCCTGCTCTGGCAGGAAGCCCGTATCGTTGCCGAACCGGGCGGCGCGTGCGCGCTTTCCGCGCTGCTGTCCGGGGCCTATCGGCCCGCGGCGGGCGAGCGCGTCGGCGTGATCGTCTGCGGCGCCAACTGCGACCCGACAACCTTTCTCCAGACATGATGTTCAAACCTGTTTCCAAGACCGCCTTCTACAGCGCCGGTGTGCGCGTGCTCGACGCGGAGTCGTCGCGGCCGATTCTGCGCGATGCGCTGGCGAGGCGGGTCATGGGCAAGGGCGGTCTGGAAATCTTCGAGCCGTTCCGCCGTTTCAGCTACCCCAATGGCGCCAGCATCGCCCGGCACAAGATCATCGATGACGCTCTGACACAGCGCTTCAAGGGTCGTCCCCAGCGCCGCACCATCGTGATCGGTGCCGGCCTGGACACCCGCCCCTATCGCATGAAGACCGGCGAATGGGTGGAACTCGACGAGCCGCTGCTCCTGTCCTACAAGGAGCGCAACCTGCCGACCGCCGAGTGCCCCGTGCCGCTCGAGCGCATTCCGATCGATTTCTCGAAGGACTCCCTCACGGACCGGCTCACGCCTTTTGCCACGAAGGAGCGGGTGAGCATCGTGATCGAGGGCATCACCCCGTTTCTGGAGGAACGCCAGATCGCGGACATGGCGCGCACGCTGGTGAAGCTGTTCCCCGATCATTCGCTCATCTGCGATCTGATGACCCGCAAGTTCATCGGCCGCTACGGCGGTCGCTTCCGTCAGGCGATCGAATCCCTCGGGGCGCAGTTTGCGTGGCAGCCGGACGAGCCGGTCAAGGTGTTCGAGGCCAGCGGCTACGACTGGATCGGTGCCGCCTCGGTCGCGCAGCGCGCCGCGGAGCTGCGCACGATTCCTCTGCCGCCCTGGGCGGTTTCCCTGCTGCCGGGTCTGCGCGACGGTTACGCCGTCCACGTCTTCAAGCCGGCCTGATCCAGGGTCTTCCCGGCGCGGTCACGCAAGCCGTGCCCTGCGCCGTCGGGGCTGCGCGCGCTGGAGTATCCTCTCGCCTGGGCCATAGAACCGGATCACCGGTCGGTCGCCCGCGTTTTTCCGCATGACAGGCGTGTGACGGCCGTGCCGGCAATGATCGGCGGGCCCGACAGGGAGATACTTTGAAGACAGCGCTCTGGCGCGTCGCTTTGCTGTTTCTGGTCCCGATGGCCGTCGCGGGCTGCAAGCCCGGCGCCGACGAAGGCAAGGCCGCCAAGGCCGATGCCGCCCGACCGCGGGACCCTTCGATCGTGGTCGCCGACAAGGCGATCGTCGGGCAGCTCAAGATCGAGTCTCTGGCAAGAGGAACCGTGCGCCAGAGCCTGCGCATCCCCGGGCGCGTCGCGCTCGACGAACGGCATGTCGCCCGCATTGGTGCCAACGCCACGGGTCGGGTCATGGATGTGCGCGTGGTCGTCGGCCAGTACGTGAAGGCGGGCGAGGTCCTGGCCTCGGTTCACAGCAGTGAACAGAGCAGCGCGCAGTTCGCCCTGCTCAAGGCCAAGGCCGACGTGGACTTCACCGACCGGGCCGTCGCGCGGGCGCGCCAGCTTTACGAAGCCGATGTCATCAGCCTCGCCGAGCTCCAGCGCCGCGAGAACGAGTTGCGGGTGGCCGCCGCCCAGCTGCGCGCCGCCGAAGCCGAACTGCGGGTCTTCGGTCTCACCGATGCGGAGATCCGCCGTATCGAGAACACCGGCGAAGTCCACGCCACCTTCTTCCTCAAATCCAGTATCGCCGGCACGATCGTCGAGCGCAGTGTGTCGCGCGGACAGGTCGTGCAGCCTTCGGACAAGCTCATCACCGTCGCGGACCTGTCCCGCGTCTGGGTGGTGGCGGAAGTGCCGGAGCAGGACAGCAGCACCATGGATGCGGGCCAGCAGGTGGACATCGAGATCCCCGCGCTGGCGCAGCGCCGCATCACCACGCAGCTCGCCTACGTGGCGGAGACGGTCGATCCGGAAACGCGCACCGTGCTGGTCCGCACCGAGGTGCCCAATACCGACGGCCACCTCAAGCCGGAAATGCTCGCCACGCTCGTCATCGCGGGGGGCAGTTCCGACGCCCTCCTGATCTCCGGCGAAGCCGTGATCAACGAGGACGGCCGGGATCACGTGTTCGTCGAACTCGCGCCCGGCCGATACAAGTACACCCAGGTGGACCTCGGCGAGGAGCGCGACGGCGTGCGCGTCGTCCGCGGCGGTCTCTCTGCCGGACAGCGGGTCGTCACCCAGGGTGCGTTCCACCTGAACGGAGAGCGCCGCAAGGACGCTCTGGGCGGATGACGGGACTCATCCGGGCCGCGCTCAACCAGCGGCTGATCGTCGTGGTGCTCGCGGTGTGCCTGTTCGCCTTCGGCATCCAGGCGACGCGGAACCTCTCGGTCGATGCGTTTCCCGATGTCACGAACATTCAGGTCCTGATCGCCACCGAAGCCCCCGGCCGTTCGCCGGAGGAGGTGGAGCGTTTCGTCACCGTGCCCATCGAGATCGGCATGACCGGCCTGCCGGGCATGACCGAGATGCGCACGCTCATCAAGCCGGGGCTGTCGCTCGTGACGCTCGTGTTCACCGACGCCACGGACGTCTACTTCGCGCGCCAGCTCGTGATGGAGCGGCTGCTCGAAGTCGCGCCGAAGCTGCCGCCGGACGTCACGCCCGTGCTCGGTCCGGTCTCCACCGGGCTCGGCGAGATCTACCAGTACACGCTGGAACGCGACGACGACGGCGAACGCCCGCTCACGCAGGAAGAACTGATGAACCGCCGGACGATCCAGGACTGGGTCGTGCGTCCGCTGCTGCGGTCCATCCCCGGGGTGGCCGACATCAACTCGCAGGGCGGCTATGTGCGGCAGTATCAGGTGCTGGTCCACCCGGACCGCATGCATCACTACGGCATCGACGTGCCGAGCGTGTTCGAGGCGCTGAGCCGCAACAACGCCAATTCCGGCGGCGGCATCGTTCGGCATTTCTCGGAACAGCATCTCGTGCGCGGGCTGGGTCTCGTCCGCAGCCTGGACGACATCCGCGGCATCGTCCTGAAGGAGGTGGAGGGTACGCCGGTGTACGTGCGCGACATCGCGGAGGTGAAGATCGGTCACCAGCCGCGCGTGGGTGCGATCGTGAAGAACGGCTATACCGAAGCCGTCGGCGCGGTCGTCATGATGCTCCGCGGCGGCAACGCGAAGGAGATCGTGGGGCGCATCAAGGGACGCGTGGCGGAGATCAACGATCAGGGGGTCCTGCCCGACGGGCTCAAGATCAGGCCGTTCTACGACCGCAGTGAACTGGTGGACGCCGCGCTCTGGACCGTGACGAAGGTGCTGCTCGAAGGTGTCGTGCTGGTCGTGGTGGTGCTGTTCCTGTTCCTCGGGGATCTGCGCTCCAGCCTGATCGTCGTGGCGACGCTCGTGCTGACACCGGTGATCACCTTCATCGTGATGAATCAGGTGGGTCTGTCTGCCAATCTGATGTCGCTGGGCGGTCTCGCCATCGCCATCGGCCTCGTGGTGGACGGCTCCGTCGTGGTCGTGGAGAACGCGTTCGGCCACCTGGGCCGGGCCGGCGGATCGCTCGCCGGCAAGGCGCGCACGATCTTCGAGGCCGTCACCGAGGTGGCGGTCCCTGTGGTGTTCGGCGTCGGGATCATCATTCTCGTGTTCCTGCCCCTCATGACCCTGCAGGGCATGGAAGGCAAGATGTTCTCGCCGCTCGCCTTCACCATCGCGATCGCGCTCACCATCTCTCTCATCCTTTCGCTCGTGCTGTCGCCGGCTCTGTGCGTGTACCTGCTGAAGGGCGGAGCGGACCACGACACGCCTTTCATCGCCTTCATCAAGCGGCCCTACAACAGGCTGCTCACGCGCGCCATCGCGAATCCGCGCATGACTGTCGTGGTGGCCTCGGCGGCATTCTTCGGCTCCCTGGCCCTCGTCCCGTTGCTCGGAACGGCGTACGTGCCGGAGATGAAGGAAGGCTCGCTGGTGCCCAACGTGATCCGCGCGCCGAACATCGCGCTGGAGGAATCCGTGGCGCTGGAAACCCGGGCCATGAAGCTGATCCGGGAAGTGCCCGGCGTGAAGATCGCGATGTCCGCGCTGGGGCGCGGCGAGTCGCCGGCCGACCCTCAGGCGCAGAACGAGTCCTCGCCCATCGTGTCGCTCGTTCCGCGTTCGGAGTGGCCGAAGGGCTGGGATCAGGACGACATCGCCGATGCCATCCGCGAGAAGCTGAAGGCCATTCCCGGTGCGCAGATCATCATGGCGCAGCCGATCTCCGACCGCGTGGACGAGCTCGTGACGGGCGTGCGCGCGGACGTCGCCGCCAAGCTCTTCGGCGACGATCTCGAGGAACTCACGCGCAAGGCCAACGAGATCGCCACCGTGGCCCAGAAGATCCGCGGCACGCAGGACGTGCGCGTGGAACGTGCGACGGGACAGCAGTATCTGGCCGTGGACGTGGACCGGCCTGCGATTTCGCGTTACGGCATCAACGTGGCCGATGTGCACGACATCGTCGAGATCGCGATTGGTGGCAAGGTGGCCACGGAGATCTTCGAGGGCGAGCGCCGGTTCGAAGGCGTGGTGCGTCTGCAGGAGGCCTTCCGCGACAGCGCGAGCGCCATTCGCGGCCTGCTGCTGCCGGCGCCGGGCGGTGCGCGGGTGTCGCTGGAGTCGCTGTCGGACATCAGGCTCATCGAAGGGCCGGCGCAGATCAGCCGCGAGATGGGCCGGCGACGTCTGGTGGTGGGCATCAATGTGCGCGACCGGGACCTCGGCGGCTTCGTGGCCGAGCTGCAGGCGGCCGTGGGCAGGGAGGTGCAGCTCCCGGCCGGCTACCAGATCCAGTGGGGCGGCCAGTTTCAGAGCATGCAGCGCGCGATGGGCCACCTCGCGGTCATCGTGCCCATCACCATCGGCGGCATCTACTTCCTGCTGTTCCTGCTGTTCCGGTCGCTGCGGCTTGCCACGCTGATCATCACGGTGCTGCCGTTCGCGTCCATCGGCGGCATCGTGGGACTGTTCGTATCGGGCGAGTATCTGTC
>CAZEDA010000207.1:0-2809 GCA_964510915.1 uncultured Rhodocyclaceae bacterium
TGAGCGCGAGCGGCCTCGAAGGCGCCATCGCGGTCGTCGCCTGCGACAAGCCGCCCGTCGGCACCCTGTCTGCCCTCCTGGAGCACGACCGCCCCGCCATCATCATGTCCGACGGACCGATCCGCCCGGGCACGGACTCCGTCACGCACGAGCCCATCGACATCATCACCGGCTTCCAGGCGGCCGGCAGCCCGGACGAGGCCTTCAAGAAGCGCATCGCCTGCGAGGCCTGCCCGGGATACGGCAGCTGCGGCGGCATGTTCACGTACAACACCATGCAGACCTTCATCGGTGTCGTCGGGCTCGAACCTCTGCACATGATCTCGCCCCCCTCCGACGATCCGCGCCGGATGAAGGAGTTTCCCGCGGAGCTCGTGGGCTACCTGAAGGCGATGATGGCGAAGGACCTCTCCCCGAGGAAGATCGTGAGCCGGGATTCGATCCGCAACGCGATGATCGTCGCGATGGCCGTGGGCGGGTCCACGAACGTCGTGCTGCACGCGCCCGAGATCGCTCGCGCTGCCGGCTTCGCCGACTTCTACCGCGACATCATGTCGCCCGAGGAATTCAACCACCTGTCCCAGAACGTCGTCCCGGTGCTCGTGAATGCGCGCCCCTTCGGCAAGTACTCGATGGTCGACATCGACGCCAAGGGCGGCATGCAGGTCATCGTGAAGGAACTGCTCGACGCCGGCATGCTGAACGGCGACACCATGACCTGCACGGGCGAAACCCTCGCACAGCAGATTGCGCGGCTGAATCCGCCCGCGCCCGACGGCGACGTCATCTACAGCGTGGCGAAGCCCTACAAGCCCACGGGCGGCCTGCGTCTGCTGGGCGGCAATCTCTCGCCCGACTTCAGCGCCGTGCTCAAGCTCGCGGGGGTCGAGGGCGGGTTGGAGAACAACGTTTTCGTCGGCAAGGCGCGTGTGTTCGAGGGCGAAGCTGCTCTGCTCGACACCCTGGCGAAGCGGCCGGAAGTCTTCCAGAACCACGACATGGTGATCGTCCGCTACGAAGGCCCGAGCGGTGCGCCCGGCATGCCCGAGATGCTCGACTCCACCTCGCGCATCACCACGCTATGTCGCGAGAAGGGCATCGTGGTCGGTCTCATGACTGACGCTCGGTTCTCGGGCGGTTCCGTGGGGCTCGTGATCGGCCACGTGGGCCCGGAGGCCGCCCTGGGCGGCCCGATCGCCTACATCGAGGACGGCGACGAGATTCGAGTGGACCTCAACACCAACGAGCTCACCTGCCCGGCCATCGCCAACGCGGCTACGCTCGCCGCGCGCAAGGCGGCCTGGCAGAAGGTCGTGGATGCCAACGGCGGCACGCACCCGAACGTCGGCGTGGCGGACACCCGCCTGCTGCATCGCATGCGCCGTTCCGCGGTCACGGCCGTCTACGGCGCCGGGATTCACCCCGATCGCGTGCTCTGGGTCAGGGCCCCGCGGGAAGCAACCCGGTCCGGCTTTGTACCGTCCAACAAGTACAAGCCGGGGTCGGGCAAGGCGTTCTGACCGGTTCGAGATTCCGGACGGACAGCGTCGTTTGGCGGCGCCGTCCGTCCGGGTCAAGAGCGTGCTGCTACCAGTGCGCGGGTACGCCCCAAAGGCCTCGCCCTTGCCTGCCCCACCGTCCATGCGCGATTCCCGACGATTTCTCTCTCCACCGGATCGCCACGGGGTGCAAGTTGGCCGTCAGGTGACGCTGGTGCCGAGGCTGATCCCCGCCGGTCGTGGCGGATGCGATGACGCAACACCGGGAGACTCCCTGTGATCCGGTTCCTGGCCCGACTGACCGTATCCCACGCAAAACTTCTCGCAGTGGGGATAGCCACCCTCGCCGGGTGCGGAAGTCCGGCGCAGCGCGAAGCCGTTCAGCACGGCCCCTTCGAGATCCTCGCCGAGGGCAGACAGATCTCCGCAGGCGGATTCCCCAACACCAGCGGCAATCCGTTCCAGACAACCGAGGTCACGTCCTTCTCGGTCCGCTATCAGGGCCGTCCGGTCGTGATCCGTCACGGATCAAAGTCCATCGAGAAATTCTGGATCGCACTGCGCCTCAAGGATGCGCCGTGGCCGACGCTCGTCGTCGGGACGACCGACGCGCATCTGATCACCGAGCGGGACGGAAAACTCGTCACGCAATCCTTCGAAAGCGAGCCCAGCACGCACGGCATTCTGCTGCAGTGGCTCGACGGCGACCGCGGCCAGCCCTCGTCTGCCCTGCCCTTCGGCATCCGCCTGACTGCGCTAGCCGACACCTGGCTCGAAGGCGGACGCTATCTCCGCAGCCGGTACGCCGTGCTCGACGTCAAGACGCTGGAGCTGCGTCCCCTCCAACCGTGGCTGGACCGAAGCCTTCCCACGGCGCAGCCGGGACTCAATGCGAGCAATAGTCCTGCGCTTGCCTTCTCGCCGCAGCGCACCCAGGTCGTCGCCCTCGGCTCCGACGACAACCGGGCACCGGGACTGCTCGTGATGGACTTCGTCACCGGCAGTCGCTACGCGGTGCCCATCGATCGTCAGCGCACGAGAATGCGCGATGCCGCCGACGTCACCCCGGCATGGATTGCCCATCACTACGAGTGGCAACGCGATGCCGAGGGCCGGGATCGACTCGCCGCCCGTGCGGACGCACCGCCGTGGCCCTGGCAAGGCCGTCTGCTCACGTTTGGCGGTGCGTTCGTCGAGTACCGGATCGAGCCCGTGAATCCGACGGCTCACCAGGCAATACGCGAGTGGATCGAACGGACCTTCGGCGGCACATGGGTACCGGATCCGACGATCTCCTCGTCCGAACTGCC
>CAZEDA010000207.1:2909-6541 GCA_964510915.1 uncultured Rhodocyclaceae bacterium
ATCGCGCGACGCTTCGCCGCGGTTGCCACAAGCCGACAGCGTCCGGAACGCCACACTTGTTTCCGGCTGGCGATGGCCGCACGCTTGCCCTGGACCGCCTCGCGTGGCGCCACCCCCTCCAGCGCGGGCTCTCGTCTCTCTCCCGGCGCGCTATCGATACCTCAGTACTTCCGCAGGAATCGAATCGAGCGGCATCACTCGCTCGGCGGCGCCGAGCTTGATGGCCTCCTTGGGCATGCCGAACACGACGCACGACGCCTCGTCCTGCGCAATGGTGGCCGCCCCGGCATCGCGCATCTCCTTCAGGCCGCGCGCCCCGTCGTCCCCCATGCCGGTCATGATGACGCCCAGGGCGTTGCGGCCGGCAAACTTCGCAACGGATCGGAACAGCACGTCCACCGACGGTTTGTGCCGGCTGACGAGCGGTCCGTCCGCCACCTCGACGTGGTAGTACGCACCGCTGCGCTTGACCATCGTGTGAGCCCCGCCCGGGGCGATCAGTGCGCGTCCGGGCACGATGCGATCGCCGTCGCACGCTTCCCGGACATCCAGTTCGCACAGCGAATTGAGGCGCGCGGCAAAGGCCGCCGTAAATTTCTCGGGCATGTGCTGCACGATGACGATGCCCGGGCACACCCGGGGCAGCGCCGTCAGCACGCGCTCCAGTGCCTGCGTCCCGCCGGTGGAAGTCCCCATCGCGACGATCCGCTCGGTGGTCTGAATCATCGCGTTGGCGTTGGCCGGGGCGAGCATCACGTCCGCGCTCAGCTTCTCGCGAAGCGGCACCGGCGCTGCGGCGCGTGCCCTGAGTTTCTGGACGCTCGACTGGCCAGCCGCCTTCACGGTCTCCGCCAGGTCGCCGGAGTTGTCCTGCAGAAACTGCTTCAGCCCGAGTTTGGGCTTCGTGACGATGGCGATGGCGCCGGCACCCAGCGCCTCCATGCACGTCTGGGTACCCTTCTCGGTGAGCGTGGAGCAGATCACGACGGGCGTGGGTCGCTCGGCCATGATCTTCTTCAGGAACGTGATGCCGTCCATGCGCGGCATCTCGACATCGAGCACCAGCACATCGGGCCACTGCAGCTTCATCCGCTCCATGGCGAGGATCGGGTCTGCCGCCGCGCCGATCACCTCGATTTCGGGGTCGGCGGAAAGCTGTGCCTGGAGCACCTGTCGCACGACTGCGGAGTCGTCGACGATGAGTACGCTGATCTTCTTCATGATCGGATTCATTCCTTCGGCGGGGTCGCGAGGGGGTCGTCGCCGTGACGGACCCAGACGACACCGGTTGCAATGTCGAAGACGAGGACGCGGTAGACCGAGCCGCCCACGTCGTGTGCCGTGATCGGCAGCCCCAGAGTCTCGAGGATCAGTTCCGCTGCCGAGGTATTCCGTCTGCCGACGTGGTTCCGGTTGCCGAGACCGAGGCGGTGGTACATGTCCCCGCCCCCGAACAGCTTGAACTGGTAGTCGGCAGGATCCGTCTCCATCCTCGCCGCCTCCCGCAGCAGCCAGAGCGTGGATTCGTCCACGAACCGGCAGTCCGGCTCCCCGATGCGATGGACCTCCCTGCCGTGCAGCAGGCAGTGCGTCATGCCGCCGATGCGACGCTCGGGATTCCACATGGTGATGGC
Organism: uncultured Rhodocyclaceae bacterium; assembly: GCA_964510915.1. Classification (GTDB taxonomy): domain Bacteria; phylum Pseudomonadota; class Gammaproteobacteria; order Burkholderiales. Next base: position 4,544 of record CAZEDA010000207.1, read on the forward strand.
GACACAGGAGCCGAGCAGCGTGCGAATCCGCGTTCCGGCTGCGCCGAAGTAGCTCTCGCCCGGCTGCAGCAGCACGTCCGCTGCGCAGCCGTCGGCATCACCCACCGGCGTCCTTGCGATAAATGGCCGGCGCTATCGGCACCAGATTCCCGAAGATGCCGTTCAGCGTTTCGGAATGGCCGATCAGGAAATGCCCGGACGGCGCGAGCGCTTCGATGAGCCTGCCGACGACCGATCGCTTCGTCTCGTTGTCGAAGTAGATCATCACATTGCGCAGGAAGATCACGTCGAACATTCCGACGTTCGGCAGCGGCTGCGTCAGGTTGACCTGCTCGAAGCGCACGCGTTCGCGCAGGCTGCTGCTGATGAGAAGGGTGCCCTCTTCGGGCCCCGTTCCCTTGAGACAGAAACGGCGCAGGTAGTCCTTCGGCACGTTGGTTGCCCGCACCATCGGGAAGTGACCGGTCCGCGCCTTCTCCAGCACACGCGTGCTGATGTCGGAACCGAAGATCTCCCAGGGACGATCTCCCAGGACATCCGCCATCAGCATGGCGATGCTGTAGGCCTCCTCGCCGGTCGACGCCGCGGCGCTCCACACACGAAACGGTGTGGTGGCGCTCCGTCGGTCCGCCAGACGCTCCCGCAACCGCTCACGCAGGAAATCGAAGTGCTTCGGCTCCCGGAAGAAGTAGGTTTCGTTGGTGGTCAGGAGATCCACCGCCATCTGCAGTTCGGCGGCGTCGCTCCCGCTGGTGATCAGCCGGAAGTACTCGCCGAAGCTGCCCAGAGCCCGTGCCTGCAGCCGGCGGGAGAGCCGGCTGCTGACCAGCGCCTTCTTGGCATCCGACAGTTGGATGCCGGCGGTCTCGTGGATGAAGCGGCGAAAGCAGGAAAACTCCTGATCCGAGATTGCGATGTCCGACATGCGCGTCCCTCACGCGGCCGCTGCGATCGGGTCGCCTACCGGCTCGGCGTTCGCACTTCGCGAGGTCGCGCCGATCTCGTCGCTCGACAGCACCCGGTTCGTATCCAGGATGATCACGAAGCGGCCGCCGACCTTGCCCATGCCCCGAATGAGATCCGGCCGGAGCTTCGTCCCGAAGCTGGGAGGCGGCTCGATCTCCGAACCGGGAATCTCCAGCACCTCGTTCACGGCGTCCACGATGACGCCGATGTCCTGAGTGTCGTCCTGCCCCTCCACCTCCACGATGACGATGCAGGTCCGCCGGGTGGCTTCGCTGGGCTGCCGGCCGAAGCGGGTGGCCAGATCGAGCACCGGGACAACGGCTCCACGAAGATTGATCACGCCCCGGATGCAGTCCGGCATCATCGGGACGGTCGTCAGACCTGCGAACTCGATGATCTCCTTGATGCGCAGGATGCCTATCGCAAAGGTCTCCCCGCCGATGACGAAGGTGAGGTACTGCTGAGGTTCCTGCAGTCCCGCGTGGGACGCGGGAACCCCTGCCGCGCCGCGTGGCGCGACCGTCGCTGCTGTCTGCATGGTGTCGCCTCCGATCAGAACCGCGAGAAGTGAGCGGGATCCGGTTCGTTCCTGGCCGAGAGGGCGAGATTGCCGGCGACCCGCGGTGCGGCCGGACGCGCCGCCGGTTTCGGGACCGGCTTGGCACGCAATGCCACGGGCTCGGACTCCGCCTCGATTCCGGTCTTGAAGAACGCCACGGCACGCTCGAGCTGCTGGACCTGGTCGCTCATCTCGTGAGCGGTCGCCGCGAGTTCCTCGGAGGCGGCCGCGTTGGTCTGCGTCGCCTTGTTGAGCTGCATCATGGCCCCGTTGATCTGGTTGACACCCGAGGACTGCTCCTCGGAGGCGGCTGTGATCTCCTGGACGAGGTCCGAGGTCTTGCGGATGTTCGGCACCATCTGTTCGAGCAGCTTGCCGGCCTTCTGCGCCAGTTCCACGCTGCTGCCCGCCACGGTGCTGATCTCCTGTGCCGCGACCTGGCTGCGCTCCGCGAGCTTGCGCACTTCCGCCGC
>CAZEDA010000208.1:0-2292 GCA_964510915.1 uncultured Rhodocyclaceae bacterium
ACCGCTTCGAGGAACGCAGTGAAGATCGCCGCGAAGATCGCCGCGAAGAGCGCCGAGAAGATCGCCGTGGCGGCGGTGCCGGCAGGGAGGGTGAGGAAGTCCGGTTCGGGCGCCGGGCCGAGGATGCCCTGGGGGCGAAGGTGCTGAAAGTCGAGCAGGTGAAGGTCGACCGACTCATGAACCTGATCGGCGAGATGGTGGTGGCGAAGAACGCGCTGCCCTACCTCGCCAACCGTGCCGAGACCCAATACGGTGTGCGGGAGCTTTCCCGCGAGATCAAGGCGCAGTACTCGGTGATCAACCGGATTGCGGAGGAGATGCAGGACGCGATCATGCAGGTGCGCATGATGCCGATGTCCTTCGTGTTCCAGCGCTTCCCGCGGCTCGTGCGCGACATCTCGCGCAAGCTCGGCAAGGAAGTCGATCTCGTCCTTGAAGGCGAGGATACGGAAGCCGACAAGAACATCGTCGAGGCGCTGGCGGACCCGCTGATCCACATCGTGCGCAACAGCCTGGACCATGGCCTCGAAGTGCCCGAAGTGCGCGCGGCGGCCGGCAAGCCGCCGGCCGGACGTCTTCTGATCCGGGCGCGGCAGGAATCCGACTGCGCCGTCATCGAAGTGACCGACGACGGCCGTGGCATCGACCCGGTGGTCGTCAAGCGCAAGGCCTACGAGAAGCAGCTCATCGACGAAGCGCAGATGGAGCGGATGACGGACGAGGAGGCGGTGAATCTCGTGTTCCGTGCCGGCTTCTCCACGGCCGAGTCGATCTCCGATCTCTCGGGCCGCGGTGTCGGCATGGACGTCGTGCGCAACGCCATCGACAAGGTGGGCGGCACCATCGCCCTTACCAGCGAGATCGGCAAGGGCACCACGCTGCGCCTGTCCCTGCCGTTGTCCATGGCGGTGACCAACGTGATGATCGTCGAGTCGGACGATCAGATCTTCGGGGTGCCCATGAACCAGGTGGTGGAGACCGTCCGCCTGCCCCGCGACGATGTGCGCACCATCAAGACCCAGAAGACGGTGGTGCTGAGAGACCGGATCGTTCCCCTCGTCGCCCTCAACGATCTGCTGGCCGTGGACGCAGAGCCTGCCGTGAACGGCGACGACGAACTGGCCGCGCTGGTGGTGCGCATCGGCAGCGAACAGATCGGCATTCTGGTCGATGACTTCCGGGAGGTCGTGGATGTCCTCCTCAAGCCGATGCCCGGCGAACTGTCGAAGATCGGCGGTTACGCCGGCACGGCCCTGCTGGGCGACGGTTCCGTGCTCATGGTGCTCAACCCCAAGGAGTTGCTCTGATGACGATCCAGCTGCAGACCAAGACGGCCAGGCTCGTCGACGTCGTGACGGTGGAGGAGGCCGAGACCTTGCTTCAGTGGATTGCCGCCCACCCGAAGGGCAAGGTCGATCTTTCCCGCTGCACCCATCTTCACACCGCCGTTCTTCAGGTCCTGATGGCGTTGAAGCCCCCGGTGTCGGCCTGGCCCAAGGATGAGGCCCTCGCGGCCTGGGTCGGTCCGGCGACGAACCTTATCTAGTAGAGGAAAAACCACCATGGCCAAGACCATCTTTCTCGTGGACGACTCGGCGACGATGCTGCTCAGCGTGAAGCAGACGCTCGAGATCGCCGGCTTCGCGGTCGAGACTGCCAAGGACGGGCTGGAAGCCTTCACCCGGGTGAAGGGCGGCCTGAAGCCCGATCTCATCATCACGGACATCAACATGCCGAACATGAACGGCATCGACTTCATCAAGAACGCGCGGACCGTGCTGCGCTTCACCCCGATCCTCGCGCTCACGACCGAAAGCCAGGCGGCCAAGCGGGACGAGGCGAAGAAGAACGGCGCGACCGGATGGCTGGTGAAGCCGGTGCCCGGTCCGGAACTGCTCAAGGTCGTGAAGCAGGTTCTGCCCGGCGCCTGAAGCGTGGACGAAGAGGAGCGACCGCCGGCACGCGTCATGCGGTCGGGGACCTATCCGGAGACGGTACGATGTTGAATCTCAACAAGCCGCTGACGCAGGTGCTGTTCAGTCTGCTTGCCTCGGCGGTGGTCGCTGGCGTCACCTGGCTCGCAGCGCCGTCCGTGGAGCATCTGGTCCAGGGGGATTGGCCGATTGCAGCAGCGCTCATGGGCTGCCTGTTCTCGCTCGGCGCCATGCTGTTCCAGCAGAGCCTGTTCACCCTGCGGCTGCGGCTGCTCGGCCGCGATCAGCTCGCCATCAACGACGCGTGGCTCGATCTGCACCGGAAGAACGAACAGACGCTCGCATCCCTCACCGAGGA
>CAZEDA010000208.1:2392-5319 GCA_964510915.1 uncultured Rhodocyclaceae bacterium
TCCAGCATGACCGAGATCATCCGCAAGATCGCGCGGCAGACGAACCTGCTCGCCCTCAACGCCGCCATCGAGGCAGCGCGTGCGGGCGAGGCGGGGCGGGGCTTCGCCGTGGTGGCCGACGAGGTGCGCCGGCTCTCCCACGAAACGGAGGCCGCGACGGCGCGGATCGACAGCGAACTCGGTGAAGTCGGAGTGCTCGTCCGGGACAACCTGTCCGCGATCGTCTCGGAGGCCCGGACCGAAGTGGGTGTCCAGCAGATGAACCGCATCTCGGAGCAGATCGGCCGCATGAACGAGGATTTCGCCGAGGTGGGCGGCTACCTGACTCAGGTGACGTCGCAGACCCACGGCGCCATGAAGCTCGTCTACAACGACATCGTCGTGGCGCTCGGCTGCATGCAGTTCCAGGACGTGTCACGCCAGCAGATCGAGCACGTGGTCCACACGCTGGACATGCTCGGCAAGCACTTCACGGACGTCGGCACGGCGTTGTCCGGTGCCGTCGGGCCACAGTGGCGGCCGCTGTCCGCGCAGATCGAGGACTTCCGCGACAGCCACGTGATGGACGCCCAGCGGATCACGCACGATGCCGTTCTGGGTGTCTCCGGCGGGCGCGAGGAGCGTCCTCCCATCGAGCTGTTCTGACGAAGTGCCCGCGCGCCGGTGAGTCCGGCGCTCGTCGCTTCCTAGCGTGGCTGAGAACGACCTTCGCTAGGCTGCTGCGGATGCGTCCGCGGACTCCGCGGAGGGGATCTGCACCACGATGCGGGCGCCGCCGGCGTGCGGCACCGCCCGGATGCTGCCACCGTGGGCCGCGACGATTTCCCGGCAGATGGCGAGACCCAGTCCCGTGCCGCCGCCGCCCGAGGCGGTCTTGGAGGACTGGACGAACTTGTCGAACACGGCATCGAGTTCATCGTCGGGAATGCCCGGGCCGGAGTCCACGACTTCCAGCTGCGCGGCCGGCGTGCCGTCGTCCATGGTTCCAGAACACACCTTGATGCGCACGACCGAGCCGGCCGGCGCGAAGCGCAGCGCGTTGGACAGCAGATTGCCCACGACTTGTCGCAGCCGGTACACGTCGACCCGGACGCCCGGCGAGGGCACCTCTTCCTCCACGCGCAGTTCGATACCCTTGTCCTGCGCAACGGTGGCGACCTCCTCGACGGAGTCGTGCGCGATGGGCAGCAGGCCCGTGTCGACGAAGTCCAGTCGCATCTTCCCGGACTCCAGCTTGGAGAGATCCAGCAGGTCGTTGATGAGCACGAGCAGCCGCTGGGCGCTGGACCGGGCATTGCCAAGGTAGCGCGACAGCTTCTCGTCCTCCATCTGCCGCGAGCGCTTCAGCCCGAGGTCCGCGAAGCTGATGATGGCGTGCATGGGCGTGCGCAGCTCGTGGGAGATGTTGGCGAGGAATTCGGACTTGGCGCTGTTGGCGCTCTCGGCTCTTTCCACCGCCGAAAGCAGTTCGGCGGTTCGCTCCGTCACGAGGCTCGCCAGCGCGTCGCGATGCTGTGCCAGTTCCTCGCGCTGCGCGCGCTGCGCCGTGACGTCCTCGATGAAGATCATGACGCCGGCAATGGGAGAGTCCGGCGTGGACCACGGCCGGCACTCCCAGCGGATCCATTCCGCGGCGCCGCACGAGTTCTCGACGCGATCCTCCTCGGCTCGCTCCACGGTGCCCTGCAGGCAGCGCCGATGCGCCTCCTTCCATCGTTCCGGCGTGTTCGGATACACGCGGTAGAAGTTCTTCCCGGTCAGGTCAGTCGGCGCCAGTCCCGTTTCCGGAAGCCAGCGGGCGCTCCAGGCGACGAAGTTCATCCCGGTATCGAACATCGCCACGGCCGCAGGCACGTGGGTCACGAAGGCCTGCAGCTTCGATTCCGTGAGCGTGGCCTGCGCGGTGGCACGCCTCAGCGCCGTGTTGTCGATGGCGATGCCCGCCAGTCGCGTCACTCGACCTGCCGCATTCCGCCGGACGGACCTGCCGATCAGCGAGATCCAGAGCCAGCGGTTGTCGCCGCTGCGCAGCCGCAGCTCGGTCCGCAGGACGTCGGTGGTGCCGCGCAGATGGTCCACGAGCGCGGCGCGCGCGGCAGGAACATCCTTCGGATGCATGCGCTGCAGCCAGTCCGCGGTCGTGGCGGGCCGAAGCGGGCCGTCGAGACCCAGCAGCCGATACCACGCCTCGTTGAACACCACGGTGTCCTCGACCGGCTCCAGCTCCCACGTGCCCACCTGGGCGGAGTCGATGGCAAGCCGGAGCTGCTGCTCGCGGTTCTCGACGGCCTGACGCAGCGCAGCGGCCCCCTGCCGTCGCTCCAGGACCACGAGGGCGCCGAGGAACAGGGCGCTGAGCGAGATCAGGCCACCGCCGGCCAGGCTGCGATGACGTACCCGGTCTGCCTCGTCCGCGAGTTCGGCGGGATGCTGTCCCGACAACCGGTGGTCTCCGGCCGAGCGCGTGGCCGACCCTTCCGCGGGCAGCCGGATCGCGCTGCCTTGCGGCACGCCGGCCGCGCCGGGGTTCTCCCGCGCGGACAGCAGGGTACCCATACCTTGGTCGGCCGACACGAGCAGCGCGAGGCCCGCGGTGCCGGCGCCGGCAGCGAGCCAGCTCAGGGATCGCCGCCAGGGGCCCGCGACGGATCGCCGGTCGGCCAGCGGATCTGGCGAGCTTTCTGCCGGGGCGCTCCCTTCGGTGGACCGTCGATTCGTTGTCATGGACCCGTTTTCGGGCGAGTTTCCATGAAGGACTAGCGGTACTCCGCAATCAACTCGGCCGATTCGCCGCGCGGCGTCCGGGTCATGACGCTTTCATGAAGGTGTGTCACGAGTTGTGGTGATGACCTGGGGGGCGGGCCCCTCGGGACTTCGGATTTCGGGGCGGGGTGTTGGGCGCGTGGCGATCGACCTGTTGACCGATC
>CAZEDA010000208.1:5419-6506 GCA_964510915.1 uncultured Rhodocyclaceae bacterium
CGGACACGATGGGCGGTAAACGATTCGATGCGGTATCGCGCCATGCCGAAAGAGGCGCGCGGGCGGAGTTCGACGGTCCTTCGGGCACGGCGGGGACCGCATTGTCCTTCTGCACGAGCCAGTGCGCCGTGGTGGAGAGGGTGCTCGGGCGGTCGCTGGGCGTGACCATGTCGGTCCTGCAGACCGCACCGGGCCGTCCCTGGTGTGACGGACAGCTCATCTCCGACGGCCAGGTCACCGTGTTTGAATTCTCGCTGTCGGTGGCTGCCGAGATCTGGGGGTGCTGGCAGGCCGACGCCTTCATCGTGCTCTTCCCGCTGGACGGATGGCATGGCGCCTACTACGACAGCCGCGCGCTCGAGGACGACGAAAGTCTTCTCATCGCGCCTGCGGTCGAATGCTGGCGCCTCCAGCCAGCCGGCGTTCGGGTCGCGGGCATGGCCATCGCGTGGGATGTGCTCGAGAGGGTCCCGGGGCTGCTCCGTGTCCCGTCCGGCGCCAGCGATATCAATTGCCACCGGGGGGTCCGTCTGCCGCCGGACCTGTGCGCAGAACTGCGTGCGATCCTGGGGGACGGTCTCAGCGCCGCCGTGAGCGAAGCATTCGCCGGGCGCGGGTCGGTGCCGTGGCAGGCCCTTCGTGATCGCTGCGTCGACTGCGCCGGCGCGACGCTTCGGCTGGATCAGCCGCACGCCGGGGTCGGTCGCCCGGTGGCCTCCTACAAGCAGATGGTTCGCAAGGTGCGGGACATGGTGCAGGACGGCTCCCGGGTCGCACCGTCCGTCGAGGAACTCTGCGGTGTCCTCCACGTGAGTCCGCGTACGCTCCAGTATGCATTCCAGAAGTCGCTCGGGGTGAGTGCCGCTGCCTACGTGCGGTCGCTGCGCCTCGATCAGGTCCGGCGCACTCTGCTCGAAGCGGCCCCAGGGTCCCTGCGCGTAGGGGATGTTGCGGTGAGATGGGGCTTCTGGCACGCCAGTCAGTTCAGCCGCCTGTACGCCCGCCAGTTCGGGGAACTGCCGTCCGAGACTCTCGCCGCGAGCCGCCGGGCCGACGGCGCCGGATTCGGAGATTCGCTCTAGGGACG
>CAZEDA010000209.1:0-6500 GCA_964510915.1 uncultured Rhodocyclaceae bacterium
ACGCTGCACTCCACCAACAACTTCCCCGAGTTCACCGGCCGCGTCTGCCCGGCGCCGTGCGAAGCCGCGTGCACGCTGAACATCAACAACGACCCGGTGGGCATCAAGTCGATCGAACACGCCATCATCGACAAGGGCTGGGAGATGGGCTGGGTGAAGCCGCAGGTGCCGGCCCGCAAGACGGGCAAGCGCGTCGCGGTGGTGGGCTCCGGCCCGGCCGGAATGGCCTGTGCGCAGCAGCTCGCGCGCGCCGGACACTCGGTGGTGCTCTTCGAGAAGAGCGATCGCATCGGCGGCCTGCTTCGCTACGGCATTCCCGACTTCAAGATGGAAAAGCACCACATCGACCGTCGCGTGGAGCAAATGCAGGCCGAAGGGGTGGAGTTCCGTCCCAATGTGTTCGTCGGCAAGGACTGGTCGGGCAACAGCTTCGGCAATGCCGCGAAGGAACGCATCGAACCCGAGAAGCTCCTCGCCGAGTTCGATGCCGTGGTGCTGTCGGGCGGTGCCGAGCAGCCGCGCGATCTGCAGGTGCCCGGGCGCGAGCTGAAGGGCATCCATTTCGCGATGGAATTCCTGCCGATGCAGAACAAGGTCGTGGCGGGCGATAAGGTGCCCGGCCAGATCATGGCGACCGGCAAGCACGTGGTGGTCATCGGCGGCGGCGACACGGGGTCCGACTGCGTCGGTACCTCCAACCGGCATGGCGCCGCCTCCGTCACCCAGTTCGAACTCCTGCCCCAGCCGCCGGAAGTGGAGAACAAGCCCCTCACCTGGCCCTACTGGCCCCTGAAGTTGCGCACGTCCTCCTCCCACGAGGAAGGCTGCTCGCGTGACTGGGCCGTGTCGACCAAGGAATTCCGTGGCGAGAATGGCCAGGTGAAGGCCCTCGTCGCCGTGCGTGTGGAATGGCAGAAGGACCCCGCCACGGGCCAGATGCGCATGATGGAAGTGCCGGGCAGCGAGTTCGAGATGAAGGCCGATCTGGTGCTGTTCGCGATGGGCTTCGTCTCTCCGGTGGCCAGCGTGCTGGAGGCATTCGGCGTGGCCCGCGATGGCCGGGGCAATGCGAAGGCGCCCACCGAAGGCAAGTGCAGCTACGCGACCAATGTTCCCAAGGTCTTTGCGGCGGGCGACATGCGCCGCGGACAGTCGCTCGTCGTGTGGGCGATCCGGGAAGGCCGCCAGTGCGCCCGTACCGTCGACGAGTACCTGATGGGTTCCAGCGAGCTGCCGCGTTGAAGGCGCAGCCGCGCCGGTTCGTCGTATCCTCCGGGTCCCGGAAGAGGATCCCCTGCCCATGAGCCGACCGAAGAACGACAGCTTTCTGCGCGCCCTGCTGCGCGAGCCTACGCCCCACACGCCGATCTGGATCATGCGGCAGGCCGGGCGCTACCTGCCCGAGTACAACCAGACGCGTGCCCGTGCGGGTGACTTCATGAGCCTGTGCCGCAGCCCGGACCTCGCGACCGAGGTCACGCTGCAGCCGCTCGCCCGCTTCCCGCTGGATGCCGCCATCCTGTTCTCGGACATCCTGACCATTCCCGATGCGATGGGGCTGGGGTTGTCCTTCGCGGAAGGGGAAGGCCCGCGCTTCGAGCGGCCGCTCCGGGATGAATGGGAGATCAACGACCTCACCGCGCCGGATCCCTGGGATCATCTGCGCTATGTGATGGATGCGTGCGCCCAGATCCGCAAGGCGCTCGACAACACCGTCCCGCTCATCGGCTTCTCCGGCAGCCCGTTCACCCTCGCGTGCTACATGATCGAAGGCAAGGGCGGGACGGACTTCGAGCGGGTGAAGCAGATGCTCTACGCCCGTCCGGATCTGCTCCACAAGATCCTCGACGTGAACGCACGCGCCGTCTCCTCCTACCTCAACGCCCAGATCGAAAGCGGCGCTCAGGCGGTGATGGTGTTCGACACCTGGGGCGGCGCGCTGTCCGAGGCCGCGTACGCCGAGTTCTCCCTTGCCTACATCGAGCAGGTCGTTTCACAGGTCACCCGCACCCGCGACGGCGAGCGCGTCCCTGTCATCGTGTTCACGAAGGGCGGCGGGGTGTGGCTCGAAAAGATCGCGGCGATCGGCTGCGATGCCGTCGGACTCGACTGGACCGTCGACATCGGCAGCGCCCGGGCCCGCATCGGCAAGAAAGTCGCCCTGCAAGGCAACCTGGACCCTGCCATCCTGCTGTCCTCGCCGGAGGTCATCCGGCGCGAGGCTGCCAAGGTGCTCGCCTCCTATGGCTCGGGCAGCGGCCATGTCTTCAACCTCGGCCACGGCGTCTCGCGGTTCACCCCGCCCGAGAACGTGGCCGCCCTCGTCGACGCTGTCCACGAACTGTCCCGCGAGTATCACTGAGCGGTGATCATCGCGCGGAAACCCGCGCCACTGCTGGACTTATGCACATTTCACCAGGGATGGCGCGGGTTTCCGCGGCATCCCTCGTGGAGATGCCCATTTTCGTCTTCTAATCACCTGATTTTTCTGGATTCGTGGCGGGTTGCGGGCGCGCCGGGAAAAGATTGGGATAACTCCCGATTGACAAGTCCGGAGACTCTCATGCACAGATTTATCCACAGGCTGTCCAACGTGAATAATCCGTTTCCGCCCAGAGCTTTCCCGGTATCTTGTGAGTCGACTTCGCAGGAGTCGAGCGTAACCATCTGAGCCGTTACCCGCCCATGACGATTCTCCGCGTGGCCCTCGATGTACCCGTCGATGAGACCTTCGACTACCGCGGGGAGGCCGCCCATCGCCACGACATCGGCCGCCTGCTCGTGGTGCCCTTCGGGTCGCGGCAGAGGGTGGGCGTGCTGGTCGGCGTGGCGGATACGACCTCGGTTCCCGCGGCGAAACTGCGTGCGCCCGGTCGTGTACTGACCCACCTGCCGCCGATCCCCCAGGACATCCTCGAACTTCTGACGTTCTGCTCCCGCTATTACCACCACCCGCTCGGCCCCACGGTCCTCGGCTGCCTGCCCACCGCACTGCGTCGCACGACGGCCCTGCCGGTCACCCGGTCGCTCTGGTACCGGCTGACCTCGGCGGGCAACCAGGTCGCCGCGGACGGCCTGCCCCGTCGCGCCACGAAGCAGCAGGCTTTGCTCACCGAACTGCGACAGGCCGGGGCGCTCTCGCTCGACGCGATCCGCCAGATTCCGTCGGGAAGACGGTTCCTGACGCGCTGGCTGGCCGACGGGTGGGTCGAACCGGTGCCGGCCGAGGACGTGCCGGCTGCGGTGGCGTCGAGCGTTCACGCGCCGGTGGGCGACAGCCCGACGCTCAACGCGGGGCAGAGCGAAGCCTTGTCGGCGATCCGGGCCCGGGGTTCAGGTTTCGCGACGCACCTGCTGCACGGCGTCACGGGCAGCGGCAAGACCGAGGTCTATCTGCAGCTGATGGCCGATCAGGCCGCGAAGGGTCGCCAGTCGCTGCTGCTAGTGCCCGAAATCAATCTCACGCCGCAACTGCAGGCGCGCGTGGCCGAGCGCTTCGGCCGCGACCGTGTCGTGGCGCTCCACAGCGGATTGTCGGAAGGCGAGCGTCTGCAGCGCTGGCTGCGTGCTGTCAGCGGCGAGGCCAGCGTGGTGCTCGGCACCCGGCTCGCGGTGTTCACGCCGATGCCAGGACTGGGACTCATCGTCGTGGACGAGGAGCACGATCCTTCGTTCAAGCAGCAGGAGGGGCTGCGCTATCACGCTCGAGACGTCGCGGTGTTCCGCGCGAGGCAGGCGGATGTGCCGGTCGTGCTGGGGTCCGCCACGCCTTCGCTCGAGACGTGGCGCCACGCCGCCGATGGCAAGTACCACCTGCTTCGCTTGCCGGATCGTGCAGTGGCGGCTGCGGCGCCGCCCGTCCTGCGCCTCGTGGATACGCGCAGCCTCGCGGGCCACGATCCGCTTTCGGGGAACGTGCTCGAGGCCATCGAGGCCCGTCTTTCGCGCGGCGAACAGTCGCTGGTCTTCCTCAACCGGCGCGGGTACGCGCCCACGTTGTACTGCCACGCCTGCGGGTGGGTGGCGCCGTGCAATCGCTGCAGTGCGCGCCTGACCGTGCACCTCGCCTCACGCCGATTGCGCTGTCACTACTGCGGGCACGACGAGCGGGTGCCGGTGCAGTGCCCGTCCTGCGGGAACCAGGATCTCCTGCCGGTCGGTCAGGGCACGCAGCGCATCGAAGCCACACTGGCCGAGCGCTTTCCGGCAGCGCGTATTGCGCGGGTGGATCGGGACACCACGCGAAACAAGGACGCCTTCGACCAGTTGCGTGAACGGGTGACCCACGACGAACTGGACATCCTCGTCGGCACGCAGATGCTGGCGAAGGGACACGACTTTCCCAGACTCACGCTCGTGGCCGTTCTGGGCATTGACGCCGCGCTGTTCGCCCCCGATTTCCGCGCCGAGGAACGGCTGTTTTCGCTGATGCTGCAGGTGATCGGGCGGGCCGGACGCGCCGACCTGCCGGGCGAAGCCCTGATCCAGACCACGCTGCCGACGCATCCGTTCTTCGCCGAACTGCTCTCCCAGGACTACGCGGCATTTGCGGACCGGCAACTGCGCGTGAGGGAGCAGTCGGGCTTTCCGCCGTATTCCCATCAGGCGGTGCTTCGGGCGGAGGGCAATGACGAGCATCCGGTGTTCGAGTTCCTGCGCGCCGCCGCCGTCGCTGCGCGGGCGCTGGAACTCCCGGTGATCGTGCACGATCCCGTGCCGGCCTGGATCGCGCGGCTGGCGGGTCGATGGCGCGGCCAGGTGCTCATCCAGAGCGACGCGCGCGGCCCCCTCCAGGCGCTGCTGCGGGACTGGACGCCGAGCCTCACATCGACGCGCGTGCGCTGGTCGGTCGACGTCGACCCGAACGAACTATGACATTCGTGATCCATGCTGCATGGCCCCGCGCGTGACGCCCTGCGGCGACAGGGCGGATGCGAACCTTCGGGTGCGACCCGCCCTCGTTTCAAGGATAATCCCGCGCTTTACGCGATGTCCCGCATGACCTCCTCCAACGCCTCGCAGGATCTGAGAACCCATCTGGCCGGCCTGTTCGATGCCGCGCTCTCCGTCGTCGCGCCCGATGCGCGCGCGACACCCGTCGTTCTCGATCGGCCCAAGAACAGCGCGCACGGCGACTACGCTTGCAACCTGGCGATGCAGCTTGCCCGGGTGCTCGGCAAGAATCCTCGTCAGATCGCGCAGCAGATTCTCGACCAGATGCCCGATTCGCCCTGGGTGTCCAAGGTGGAGATCGCGGGCGCGGGCTTTCTGAACATCTTCCTCACGCCGGCGGCGCGCCACGACGCCGTCCGTCGGGTGTTTTCCGCCGGTACGACGTATGGAAGAGGCAATTTCGGACAGGGAAAGAAGGTGCAGGTGGAGTTCGTCTCCGCCAATCCCACCGGTCCTCTCCACGTGGGTCATGGTCGCGGCGCCGCCTACGGCGACAGCCTCGCGGCCGTGCTCGATGCAGCCGGTTACGCCGTCACCCGCGAGTACTACATCAACGACGCCGGCCGTCAGATGGACATCCTCTCGGTCTCCGCCTGGGTGCGGTACCTGGAAGCCTGCGGGGAGACGGTGCCTTTTCCGCCCAACGGGTACCAGGGCGACTATGTGCGCGACCGGGCGAACGAACTGAAGGCCATCGACGGCACGCGCTTCGTGCGTCCTGCCGCGCAGATTCTCGACGGACTGCCCGAAGCCCGGGACGACGACGAGCCAGCCGTCGAAGCACGCATGGATGCCCTGATCGAGCGCATGCGTTCCCTGCTCGGCGAGGACTTCGGGCATCTCACGCGCTATGTGCTCGACCGTCAGGTCGAAGGCATTCGCGATGTGCTCAACCGTTTCGGCGTGCGCTTCGACATGTGGTACTCCGAGCGCTCGCTCTACGACTCCGGCCGAGTGGCCGACGCACTGGCTCTGCTCGAGCAGCGCGGCCACCTGTACGAGCAGGACGGCGCGCGGTGGTTCCGCTCGACGGCTTTCGGTGACGACAAGGATCGTGTGGTCCAGCGCGAGAACGGGTTGTACACCTACTTCGCGTCGGACATCGCCTATCACCACGACAAGATCCAGCGCGGCTTCCAGCTCGCGGTGGACGTGTGGGGCGCCGATCATCACGGGTACATCCCGCGCGTGAAGGCCGCCCTTCAGGCGATGGGACATGATCCCGAGTCTCTGGTCGTGCCGCTCATCCAGCTCGTGGCGCTGTTCCGCGGCGGCGAGCCCGTTCGCATGGGCAAGCGCAGCGGCTCGTACGTGACGCTGGAGGACCTCCTCGACGACGTCGGTGTCGATGCGACGCGCTACTTCTACATCGCGCGAAAGTGCGATCAGCACCTGGACTTCGATCTCGATCTGGCGAAGTCCCAGAGCAACGACAACCCCGTGTACTACATCCAGTACGCCCACGCGCGCGTGTCGAGCGTGCTGGAGCAATGGGGCGGAGATCGCGCTGCATTGCCCGCCGCCGACCTCTCGCCGCTGGAAGCCCC
>CAZEDA010000210.1:0-1313 GCA_964510915.1 uncultured Rhodocyclaceae bacterium
GTGGTGACCAGGCCCGAATCCACGTCGGAATAGACGTAGGCGAAGTCGAGCGAGTCGCCGAGACCGTAGAGGGGAATGTGATAGCCGAGACCGACAATGCTGACCCGGTTGGGGTACGAGGGCGACGTGATGTACTGGGCGCTCAGGACCTGGTCACGATTGAACAGGTTTGCATGCTGAGCCGAGAACCCCAGTCTGAGCATGCCGGTCGAAGAGGTGCCAGTGCTGTCGAGGGTCACGGCGCCGCGCCAGGGCTTCTGGTCCACGACGCGGGCCACGGCGTCCACGGTACCTTCCTCTTCGCCGGTGCGAAGCAGGACGGTGGTGTTCTTCGCCGGGGACTCGTTGGCGGTGCGCAGATTGCGGGCGACGATGTCGACGTTCGGGGATACGCCCGGCGCGAGCGCGGGGAGACTGCGGCGGACGTTGGCTTCGTCGAAGTGCTTGTTGCCCTCGACCGTGAGCTTGCCGACCTTCAGCTCGCGGACCTGAAGCCGGACCTCGCCGTCACGAAGTTCCTGCTCGGGGAGGACGACCTGGATCGCGGTATAGCCGGCATCGGCGTAGGCCTTTTCGAGCGCCTTGAGAGCGTTCTGGACCGCGTTGAAGTCCCGCTGACGACCGGTGTAGGGCTCCAGCGCCGCTCGAACCTTCGCCGCGGGAATCAGTGTGGCGCCGTCCACGACGTAGCGCTTGATGTCGAACCGGGGACCGCCGGACGCGCCGGCATTCTGGGCGGCGGCCGGCTGCCCCAGGCCGAGCAGGCACAGCACGCAAAGGGCTGCGATCCGTCGCATCGTCGAGGTCTCCATGAAGTTTTTCGTCCGCCGAGTCTAACAAAGTGGGAAAATCAACCTATATGAACTTAGTCAAGCTATTACCGCGCATTCTTGTTTGCAAGCATTAGTTTGGGCGTGCTTCGGGCAGGGGCATTGCCGTCCTCCCGGGGCCCCCGGGGCCCGAGGGCGCTGAAATGTGCTCTCCGGGCTCAAGTCCGCGCGTCGCAAACCGATGATTGCGTTAGTCCATTCAGGCGTTAACCCCATTCGGAGATGAATCCATGAACGTCCCCAAGAGCGAATTCGGTGCCCGGCCTCTGCCGAGACTCGTGATGAATGCCATGGCGCTGGCCCTCGTCGGCGCACTGTCCGCGTGCGCGTCGAAGGGGACGACCGGCGCCGCGGGCGTCGGCGGCAAGGCCGGATCGTCGTCGGCGGCTGCGGCTTCCCAGGGAAAAAATGCCAATGGCACATCCGGAGGCGCCGCAGCGGCGGCGGCCCGGAACGGTGCATCGGTCGGATCGGGAAGCAGTG
>CAZEDA010000210.1:1413-6490 GCA_964510915.1 uncultured Rhodocyclaceae bacterium
GCAGGGGCGGCGGATGCCGATCCCGTGAAGGCAGCCATCGCGCGGGAAAAGGCCCGGCGGGACCGTGAAGCAGCCGCGGCGGCAGCGGCCGCCGCAGGCGCGGCCGGGGGGGCGGGTGCGGGAGCGGATCGTTATCAGGAAGGGTACGACCACGCCACCTACGATCCGGTGGCGGAAGCCCTGGCGCGCGAGCAGCAGCGTCGCGAGGCGGCGGGAGGCAGTCACAAGGGCGGCTCCCAGAGCGAACTGGCGGCCAACGGCGCTCCCGGCGGATCGAAGGGCAAGGGGGCGGCCGGTACGGGTGATGCCGAGTCGGATCCGGTCAAGCGGGCTCTGGCCCGGGCGGAAAGCCAGTCCGGTGGTGCGGGCGCCGGCAACGGCTCTGCGGCTGGACAGGGTGGGTCCAACGGCGGCCGGTCCGGCGCGGGGACGGGCGGCGCCGGCGGCAGTCAGTCCGCGGCGCTTGGCGGCTCGGGCGTGCCGGGGGATGACAGCCCGGTCTCCGCAGCCCTGCGCCGGGCGGAAGCGGCGGCTGCCGCAGCACGGGAGCGCGAGCGTCAGGAAGCCGAGGCGCGCCGCGGTCGTGTGGAAACCGCGGCCAACCGTGTTCTCATCGATCAGGACGAGCGTCTGCAGACGCTCGACGGCATGCTGCCCATGGCGCTCAATATGGACGAGCAGGGGCTGTTCGACTTCGACCGCTACCAGTTGCGGGATGACGTGAAACGTTCACTCGATGACCTGGCAGAGAAGCTCAAGTCCGCTGCCTACGACAAGCTGCACATCCTCGGCTTCACCGATCGCATCGGCACCGAAGACTACAACCGCCGGTTGTCCGAGAAGCGCGCTTGGGCGGTTGCCGGCTATCTGATGAACAAGGGCGTGCCGCCGCACAAGCTGCGCGTGGTCGGCCGCGGCGAAGAGGACTCCGTGGTGGGTGTCGAGCAGTGCGAGGGGCTCGCCCGCGAAGAAATGATCGAGTGTCTTCAGAAGGATCGTCGCGTCGAGATCGCTGCGACGGTGAAGGAGTACCAGCTCGACGTGCGCTGAGCGCGTTACGCAGCCATCGCAGTCGAGAGCCCCGGGCGCGTCCCCGGGGCTTTTCTTTTGCGGTACTGCACACGCGAACCCGATCACGCAGCGGGCGCCTGCGAAGTCCGTTTTCCCTTGTGCAACAAGGGAAATCTCGAAAGGGCCTGATCGCGTCGATGGAACATCGCTTGCCTCTTGGTTGGCCAGACACGGTCTCACCGGTCCAGTGCGCATGTCCCGATCGTGCGTGGAAGTTCCAACCGCCAAAGGAGTAGTCGTTTCATGAAGCAGATCCAACGGGGTTTCACCCTCATCGAACTGATGATCGTGGTCGCGATCATCGGCATTCTCGCCGCTGTCGCGCTGCCGGCCTATCAGGATTACACCGTGCGCGCCAAGATCCAGGAAGGCGTCAGCCTGTCCGAGCCTGCGCGTCTCGCGATTGGTCAGGCTTGCTCCGAGGCCACCCTCGGCGTTTCTGGTACGGGCGTGACGGATAACGCCACTGCCGGCCTGCCCTCGGCCACCGCCATCACCGGCAACTACGTGAACGGTGTCACGGTCGCCGCCGGTTCGACCTCCAGCGGCACGGTCACCGTGACGCTGAAGGCCATCGGTACCTCGGTCGCCGCCAGCCAGACCATCGTGTGGACGTCGTCCTGCAGCGCCTCCGGCAATTCCTGGAGCGTCAGCGGTTCGGTGCCCTCCAAGTACTACCCGAAGAGCTGATCTCCGCGACAGCGTGATCAGAGCAAAGGGGGCTTCGGCCCCCTTTGTCATTTCCGGGTTGTTCCCGTTCTGCAAGCGGCACGGCGACTGTTTCCGAACGCTCGAATCGAGTCGCTTTGCAATGCACCTGCCGCGCGCGATGGAATGTGCGTTGCATCAGGAAAAGCGACACGCCCGAGAGTGTCGATTCGGCATGCCCGATCGTGCGTACCGTACCAACCGCCAATAGGAGTCGTCGTTTCATGAAGCAGATCCAACGGGGTTTCACCCTCATCGAACTGATGATCGTCGTTGCGATCATCGGCATTCTTGCCGCTGTTGCCTTGCCCGCGTACCAGGACTACACGGTTCGCGCGAAGATTCAGGAAGGCGTCAGCCTTTCCGAGCCGGCGCGTCTCGCCATCGGTCAGGCCTGTTCCGAAGCAACGCTGGGCGTGTCGGGCACGGGCGTGACCGACAACACGACGGCCGGTCTGCCGTCCGCCACGGCGATCACCGGCAACTACGTGAACGGTGTGACGCTGGCCGCCGGTTCGACCTCCAGCGGCACCGTCACCGTGACCATGAACGCGATCGGTACTTCCGTCGCTGCGAGCCAGACCATCGTGTGGACGTCGTCCTGCAGCGCCTCGGGCAACGCCTGGTCGGTCAGCGGTTCGATCCCGTCCAAGTTCTACCCGAAGTCCTGATCTCCGGACTTTCGTTCCTTTGCAAAGGGGGCTTCGGCCCCCTTTGTGTTTTCTGCGACGCTGCCCGCCGGCAAAGTTGACCCTGATCGAAACATATGTCGTTTTCACGCCGCGCCCCGGCCTCAAGCTGGCGTACGATGCAGTCTGGAAACTAGGAGCATCCCGCCGTGAATCGACTGCAGAAAGGCTTTACCCTCATCGAGCTGATGATTGTCGTCGCCATCATCGGCATTCTGGCGGCGGTCGCGCTGCCGTCCTACCAGGACTACACGGTGCGCGCGAGGCTGATGGAGGGCGTGTCCCTCTCGGAGCCGTCCCGCCTCGCGATTGCACAAGCCTGCTCGGAGGCGACACTGGGCATCTCCGGGACGGGCGTGACGGATAACGCCTCGGCCGGCGTTCCCTCCGCGTCAGCAATCTCCGGCAACTACGTGAGCGGCGTGACGGTGGCAGCCGCGTCTGCCTCCAGCGGCACGGTGACCGTCACGCTCAAGGCCATCGGCACGTCGGTGGCGGCCGGACAGACGATCGTCTGGACTTCCACGTGCGGCGTGGCTGGCAATGCGTGGTCCGTGAGCGGCTCGATTCCGTCGAAGTTCTATCCGAAGTCCTGACCGTTCCGGTCACCTGACGAGGCGCGGGCGGCAAACGCCCGCGCGGTGGTTCGATGCTACGCTTCGAACTCTTCTCCAGCGATAGCGGATCGGCCCATGAATGTGAGTCGGCAAGCCACCGGGCAGGCATCGGCAGGCACTCGAATTCTCTCCCTCGACGCGATGGCGCGATGCATCCCGGATGGCGCGCGCGTGGCTCTCGCGCAGGACTCCACCGGCGTGTCGATGGCACTCACTCGGGCCCTGGTTGCCCGCGGAGCACGGGCGCTCAAGCTGGTCTGCGTGCCGATCGGCGGCATGCAGACGGACATTCTCATCGGCGCGGGGTGTGCGGATGTCGTCGAAACCTCGGCGGTCACGCTGGGCGAGTTCGGGACCGGTCCGCGGTTTGCGGCAGCCCTGAAGGCGGGATCGATCCGCGTGCTCGATGCGACGTGCCCTGCCATTCACGCCGCCCTGCAGGCCGGGCAGAAGGGGCTTCCCTTCATGCCGCTGCGGGGTCTGCTCGGAACCGATGTGCTTGCACAGCGCCCCGACTGGAAAGTGATCGACAACCCGTTCTCCCCGGGTGACCCCATCGTTCTGCTTCCTGCCATCCGGCCCGATGTCACTTTCTTCCACGCCCCGCGTGCGGACCGGCATGGCAACGTGGCGATCGGGCGCCAGCGCGATCTCCTCACCATGGCCCAGGCTTCGCGGAGCTGTTATGTCACGGTGGAGGAAATCGTCGACGACGACCTCATGCGCGATCCCGCCTCGTCGCCGGGCGTGATTCCCGCGATCTACGTCGACGGCATCGCGCACGCACCTCGCGGCGCACGCCCTCTGCGGTTTCTGGATCTCTACGGCCTCGACGAGGCGGCGGCGGGTGAGTACGCGGCCGCAGCGCAGAGTGCCGAAGGCTTCGATCGCTGGCTGGCGCGATGGGTGGGCGAGCCGGCGCTCATCGGCGCATGAGTTCGCCGACCTGCAGCCGCAACGAGCTGCTGATCTTCACGCTCGCCGGCATGCTCGAAGGCTGCCGGCACGTGATCGTCGGCGCCTCCTCGCCGATTCCCGGGTCCGCCGCGCTGCTTGCCCGGGCGAACAGTGGCGGCCGGTTGCGGGTGAATGTGCTCGGATCGCAGCAGCACAACAGTTTCACCAACGGCGGCGTGGAGACCTTCGACCTGGCGGCCCAGGGGAGGGTGGATGCCTTCTTTCTGGGTGGCGGACAGATCGACGGCGAGGCCAACATCAACCTCGTGGGCACCGGCGACTATCCCGCCGGTCCGGTTCGCTGGCCCGGTTCGTTCGGGTCCAGCTACCTCTATTTCCTGGTCCCGCGCATCATCCTGTTTCGCGAGGAGCATACCCGCCGGGTGTTCGTTCCGAAGGTCGAGTTCGTCAGTGCGCCGGGCTGGAGTCCGCCGGGGGTCTATCGGCCCGGCGGCCCCTGGAAGCTCGTCACCGGGCTGTGCGTCTTCGACGTCGATCGTGCACGCCGGCGTTTCCGGCTGTCGAGCGTGCATCCCGGTCACAGCGTCGAAGAAGTCCTGGACAACACCGGATTCGACTTCGACCGGGACCCGCACGTTCCCGAGACTCCGGTGCCGGACGCCGACACCCTGGCGCTGCTTCGCAGCCATATCCGGGCCGAGATTGCCGAGACGTATCCCCGGTTCGCGGCAGGCTGGCAATCGGCCTGAACCGCTTTGTTATGCGTCCCTGGCATAACAAAATTCAAAAACAGTCTTTCGTAATCTAAATCCCCCCCGATAGCATCCCGTCTTCGGATCCAGGTCGGGTCCCGGGGGGTATTTGTCCATCGCACGAGCGGGTGACATCCCGCCGGTACCCGGTGCAGTCCTGGCGCCAGGGACGCGGAGTCCCATCCGGTCCGTCTCGCACTGCGCCCTTCGGGTTCCGGCGCCGCGCGACCGCGTCTCCTCAAGACGCCCAACCTTTCTCCGGTAACGCGAGGGTCATGTACCAGTACGATGTGATCGATCAGCGGATCGTCGACGAGCGCGT
>CAZEDA010000211.1:0-6488 GCA_964510915.1 uncultured Rhodocyclaceae bacterium
TCATCGCTTCGAGCGCCACGCGGTTGGCCGTGGCACCGGCCTGGATGCCCTGCGGGTGGCCGATCGTGCCGCCGCCGAACTGCAGCACCACGTCTTCACCCAGGTAGTGGATGAGCTGGTGCATCTGTCCGGCGTGGATGCCGCCGGAGGCCACCGGCATCACGCGGCGCAGGGAGGCCCAGTCCTGGTCGAAGAACAGGCCGTTCTCCAGCGCCATCGGCGTTTGCGATTCGCGCAGCGTATCGTAGAAGCCCTTGATCATCAGCGGATCGCCTTCGAGCTTGCCCACCACCGTGCCGGCGTGGATGTGGTCCACGCCCGCCATGCGCATCCACTTGCAGATCACGCGGAAGTTCATGCCGTGATTCTTCTGGCGCGAGTAGGTGGAGTTCCCTGCACGGTGCAGGTGGAGAATCATGTCGTTCTTGCGGGCCCACTTGGCCATCGACTGGATCGCGGTGTAGCCCACGACCAGGTCGATCATGATGATCACGGAGCCGAGCGACCTCGCGAATTCGGCGCGCTCGTACATGTCTTCCATCGTGCCGGCCGTGACATTCAGGTAGTGGCCCTTCACCTCGCCGGTCGCGGCGGAGGCGCGGTTCACGGCTTCCATGCAGTAGAGGAAGCGGTCACGCCATCCCATGAAGGGCTGGCTGTTGATGTTCTCGTCGTCCTTCACGAAGTCGAGACCGCCCTTCAGCGCCTCGTACACCACGCGGCCGTAGTTGCGGCCGGACAGGCCCAGCTTGGGCTTGGTGGTGGCGCCGAGCAGCGGACGGCCGAACTTGTCCAGGCGCTCGCGCTCCACCACGATCCCGGTGGCGGGGCCCTGGAAGGTCTTCAGGTAGGCGACCGGCAGGCGCATGTCCTCGAGGCGCAGGGCCTTCACCGCCTTGAAGCCGAACACGTTGCCGATGATCGAGGCGGTCAGGTTGGCGATGGAGCCTTCCTCGAAGAGGTCCAGGTCGTAGGCGATCCAGCAGAAGAACTGGGCTTCGGTCCGGGTGCCTTCCCCGGTGTTGGGCACCTGGTCGACGCGGTAGGCCTTGGCGCGGTAGAGCTCGCAGGCGGTCAGGCGGTCGGTCCATACCACCGTCCAGGTGGCGGTCGAGGATTCGCCGGCGATGGCTGCGGCGGCTTCCTCGGGATCGACGCCTTCCTGGGGCGTCACCCGGAAAAGGGCGATCACGTCCGTATCCTTCGGGACGTAGTCCGGCTGCCAGTAGCCCATCTGCTTGTACTTCAGAACGCCGGCGGAGTAGCGCTTCTTGGCGTCGGTGATAACACCGTCTTCGACGGGCTTGGTCATCGGGAATCTCCCTTCCGTGAGTGAGTGAGTCGATGGATTGCACGATAGGAGAGTGGTCAGTTAAGGTAAAGTCAGACTTAATGCGGAAACAGATAAGGAAACCTTACCTTTGAACATCAGCTTCCGGCAGTTGCGGGTTTTCGTGGCGGCGGCGAAGCACGCCAGCTTCGGGAAGGCGGCCGAGGAGCTGCATCTGACTCCGCCGGCGGTGTCCATGCAGATTCGAGATCTGGAGACCCAGGTGGGTCTTCCCCTCTTCGAGCGCAGCGGCCGGAAGGTGATTCTCACGATCACGGGCGAATACTTCCTGGTCTACGCGCGGAAGATCCTCGCCACGCTGAAGGACGCCGAGGACGCCGTGGCCAAGTTCCGGGGGCTGAAGACCGGCCGGCTCACCCTGGGAATGGTCAGCACGGCGAAGTACTTCCTCCCCCGGCTGCTGGGGCGGTTCCGGTCGGAGTACCCGGGTATCGAGGTGCGGTTGAGCGTGGGCAACCGCAGCCAGCTGGTGGAACTGATGACCCGCAACGAGGTGGATCTCGCGGTGATGGGGCGCCCGCCGCAGGAACTGGCCACCCGTGCCGAGCCCTTCGCCGCGCATCCGCACGTGGTCGTCGTGGCGCCGGGCCATCCGCTCGCCAGCCGGGGACACGTGCCGGCGCAGTGGCTGTCACGCTACGGGTTCATCGTGCGCGAGCCGGGGTCGGGCACGCGGGCGGCGATGGAGCGCTATTTCCAGGAATTCGGCGTGCAGCCGCAGATCGAGATGGAGATGGCCAGCAACGAGACGATCAAGCAGGCCGTGATGGCGGACATGGGTGTGAGCTTCCTCTCGCTGCACACCATCGGTCTGGAGCTCAAGCAGCAGCTGCTCGTGCTGCCGAACGTCGAGGGACTCCCGCTGGTTCGCCGCTGGTACGTGGTCAACACGTTGTCGAAACTGCTGTCCCCGGCGGCCGAGGCCTTCCGCTACTTCGTTCTCGAGGAAGGGGAGGCCCTCCTGGCCGCGGAGTTCGGTGCGCTGCAGAAAGTGCAGTAGGGCTGGCCGGCCGGCTCAGCCGATGAGCTGCTGGCGCAGTTCGGTCTTCAGGACCTTGCCGTAGTTGTTCTTCGGCAGCGCATCGACGAACACGTAGCGCTTCGGACGCTTGAAGCGCGCGATGTTGTCGAGGCACAGGCGGTCGAGTTCCGTCTCTGCGACCGCGCGTGGTTCGCGCAGGACGACGAAGGCCACCACTTCCTCGCCCCATTCCTCGTGCGGCGCACCGACCACCGACACTTCGTGCACGGCGGGGTGCAGCAGCAGCACTTCTTCCACTTCGCGGGGGTAGATGTTCGAGCCGCCGCTGATGATGAGGTCCTTGGACCGGTCGAGCAGTGTGAGGAAGCCGTCGGCGTCCAGCATGCCCACGTCCCCCGTGAACAGCCAGCCGTCGCGAATGGCGCGGGCCGTGGCTTCCTCGTTGCGCCAGTACCCCTTCATGACTGTATCGCCGCGCACGAGCACTTCCCCCGGCGTGCCGGCCGGCAGCGGACGCCCGTCGCTGTCGGCCACGCGGACTTCCACGCAGCTGTGCGCGACGCCGGTGGAGGCGATGCGTGCGAGATGGCGCGGATGCGTGGTGTCCAGGAGATGGCGTCGCGAGAGCGTGGTGATGGTCATGGGGCTCTCGCCCTGGCCGTAGATCTGCACGAAGCGCGGCCCCATCACGCGCATCGCGCGCTGGATGTCCTGCGCGTACATCGGGCCGCCGCCGTACACGACGGTCTCCAGACCGGCGGGCTCGACACCCGCGGACTCCACGTGGTCGACGAGACGCTTCACCATGGTCGGCGCAGCGAACATCGAGACATTCCGGTGGTGGCGCGAGAGCGCGAGGATTTCTGCCGGGTCGAAGCCGCCGGAAGGCGGGATGACATGCTTTGCCGCCACCAGCACATGCGCGAATGCGTACATTCCCGCGCCGTGTGACATGGGGGCGGCGTACAGGATCGCGTGGTCGGGCCCGGGCCGGTCCACGTCGCTGAAGTAGGCGAGCGTCATCGCGAGCAGGTTGCGGTGCGTGAGCATCACGCCCTTGGGGCGGCCCGTTGTGCCAGATGTGTAGAAGAGCCACGCGAGGTCGTCCGGTGCGCGGTCCGTCACCGCCAGCGGCTCGGCCTCGGTGAGCGCCTCGTACCCGCGAGTGCCGACATCGATGGTCGGGATCGGCCGCGGGAGCGCGGGCATCTGGCTTGCCAGCGAAGCGCCGATGTCCCGCGACACGAAGAGCAGGCTCGCGTCACTGTCCTCGAGGATGAAGGCGACCTCGCGGGGATGGAGCTTGTTGTTGATCGGCACGACGGCGAGGCCGGCCGTCCAGGCGCCGAACACCACTTCCAGGAATGCCGTGGTGTTGGTCATGAACAGCGCCACCCGATCCCCTGGCGCGAGGCCCTGACGGCGGAGCGCGCTCCCGAGGGAGGCGGCGCGACGGGAGAATGCGGCGTAGTCGCTGTGCAGGCGGGTTCCGATGAACTGGGCGGGCGACGCGGGAAAAGTGCGTCCGGCTCGGGCGAGGAGGTGGGCGAGGTTCATGGCAATGCTGGGGAAGGACTCGATAAGTGGAGCGGCCGCGACGGAGGTCCTCCGGGCGGATGACACGAAGGTCCGGGCCGCCGTGTGCTCTGCGCACACCAGGCTCCGGCCGGCACAGTCAGCCGCCCGGAGGGTGATGGAACTCAGCGAAAGCGGCGGCGGACGATCAGCAGCGTTGCAAGGCCGGCGCCGAGCAGGACGAAGGGCTCGGGTTCCGGGATGGGGGGCAGCGACCGCTGGAGGAAGTACACGCTCGGGTTCTGCTCGGATGCCAGGGAGCGCACGACCGTACTTGCCGGACCGGAGAACAGGTTGTTGCGTGTCAGCGAGGCACCCTGATCCGTGAGATAAGCGCTGAGAGTCACCGTGTAGCGGTTGAGACCGCTGGCGTCCAGATCGGCGGTGCCCAGCGTGATCGAGTAGGTGGGATTGCCGTTCTGCCCGCCGAGCTTCAGGATGAGGTCGGTGAAGGCTCTGGCGATGCCTTCATCGCCAGTGCGCGCGACCACGAGCGACGCGAAGTCCTGCTGGATTCGCGAGCCCGCGGCGGGCGAGAGGACGGTCCCGGGCGCGATGGTCGCATCGTTCCAGCTGGATTCGAAGACCGGTGCGTTACGGGCGATGAATTCGGCGAAATCACTGCGGGAACCCAGTTCCCATCCCTCACCCAGGAGGGTCTGCAGGGCGGCGGGTCGCACCCGCGCGCCGCCGAAGGTCAGGTACTGGAAGGTGCCGTCGGTCACGACGCAGGCGGCGTTGCGAGGCCCGCCCGTCGGGCCGTCCGGGCAACTGCCGACGAACTCGAGTGCGGCTTCCGCGCGCGGCGCGAAGGCGAGGGTCGCAACGAGCGGAAGAGCGGACAGGAAGGCAATAACGGCTCGACGGATCACTGAGGGCAGCTCCGGGTGGGCGCGATGACGGATGCGCGTGTCTGTGGGGAGACGAAAAAGCATTTTCCGAGCCTCTGGGCGGGCGCGTTTGTGTCAACAATCGGTCAGCTGCCGACGGGGCACGACATCAATGGCTTAGCCCGGCCGTTGGCTGTCCGCACGACGTTGCTGAGGGGCCGTCAATTCGAACGGCATATCGACAATTTCGATTGTGCCAAGTTTCTCGACACTTCGGATATGCCGTTGTCGATCCGCATTCGGTCCGGTGCGATCCCTCGGGGAAGAGTGCGCCGCCTGCCTCGGGGACGTCCGCCGGAGGTTCTCCGATGCGACCGCGCCACTTGATCAGTCCTTCCCTAGCGGATGGCCCAGCCCCCGCAGACGGGGAACACCTGACCGACGAACGCGTCGGCAGCCGGGCTGCAGAGGAAGGCTGCGAAGCGGGCGTCCTCGTCCGCGCTCACCAGGCGACCCAGTGGCACCTCCGCGGCGAGGCGCGCCTGGAACTTGGGATTCGCCTGGACTTCTGGCGGAAAGTAGGTCGGGTTCTCGACGAAGTTCTGGGCGATGGCGTTCACCTGAACGTTGTGGGGCGCCACTTCCACGCCCACGGCCTGCACGTACGCGAGCTGCGCGCCGCGGGCGGCGCTGTAGGTGGACGCGCGCTTCATGCCGCGCAGGGCCGAGGCGCTGCCCATCACGAGGATCTTGCCCCGGCGGCGCGCGACCATCTGCGGAAGCACTGCCCGGCACAGTCGTGGCAGCGGATCCACCAGATGAGTGAACACGCTGTGCCACTCGTCGTCCGTGACTTGCGTGACCGGTGTCGACGGCGCGGGAATGGCGAGATTGGCGACGAGCACGTCCACCCGGCCCGCGCGGCCGATGACTTCGCCCGGTGCTTCCGGCGACGTGAGCGCGCTCGCGTCCGCGATGACCTCCGCCCCCAGAGAGGCGAACACCTCGCAGAGTTTCGGGCCCATGAACTCCGAGCACTGGGTCACGAGGATGCGCAGGCCTGTCAGATCGGAGAGGGACATCGCGTTGCCGTCCTTGGGTCGGGTGTTCGATGTCAGCGACGATACCGCAGGACGACCGTGGCGAGCACGCCCGCCACGAGCCCCCAGAACGCCGCCCCGATGCCGGCGAGCGTGACGCCGGAGGCCGTGACGAGGAAGGTGATGAGCGCGGGTTCCCGCCGCGATTCCTCCGCGAGCGCGGTCGCGAGGCCGTTGCCGATGGTGCCAAAGAGCGCGAGGCCGGCGATTGCCATGATGAGTTCGGCGGGGAATGCCGCGAACAGCGCGCCGACCGTGGCGCCGGACAACCCGATGATCAGGTAGAAGACGCCCGCCCAGACGGCGGCCTGATAGCGCTGGGCGGGATCGGGGTGCGCCTCCCGTCCCATGCAGATCGCCGCGGTGATGGCGGCGAGGTTGAGCGTGAAGCCGCCGAACGGCGCCATGATGGCGTTGAGCGTGCCCGTCCAGCCGATGAGCGAAGAGACTGGCGGCTCGTAGCCCGAGGCCCGCAGCGCGGCGACACCGGGAACGTTCTGCGAAGCCATGGTGACGATGAACAGAGGCAAGGCGATGCCGATCATCGCCGGCAGCGAGAACTCCGGTGTGGTCCACACCGGTCGGGCTAACGCGAGGTGCACATCGTCCAGATGCAGCAGCCCCGACGCTGCCGCGATGACGACACCGCA
>CAZEDA010000212.1:0-6476 GCA_964510915.1 uncultured Rhodocyclaceae bacterium
GTTCCCGCCGAGGCGGCGATGGCCCACATCAAGCTGCTGGTCCTCGTGAATGACGTGAGCCTGCGCAATCTCATCCCGGGGGAACTCGCGAAGGGCTTCGGCTTCTTCCAGTCCAAGCCGGCCAGCGCCTTCTCCCCGGTGGCGGTGACGCCGGACGAACTCGGCAATTCGTGGGACGGCTGCAAGGTCCGTCTGCCGCTGCGGGTGCTGCTGAACGACACGGTGTTCGGCGAGCCCGACGCCGGAACCGACATGACATTCGACTTCCCGCAGCTGATTGCCCACGCGGCGAAGACCCGCCACCTCGCCGCAGGGACCATCGTCGGTTCGGGCACGGTGTCCAACATCGACCGCAGCCGCGGCTCCGCCTGCATCGCCGAGCGCCGCATGCTGGAGCAGATCGCCGACGGCAAGCCCTCGACGCCCTTCATGCGCTTCGGGGATCGCGTGCGCATCGAGATGCTCGACGCGAAGGGCCGGTCGATCTTCGGTGCCATCGACCAGAAGGTCGTGCAGTACCACCCGCCACGCTGAGGTCGTGCCGATGACACAGTCCACGACGCAAACCGTGCGTGAGGCCACTTACGCCCTGATGCGGGCGTTCGGCATGACCACCGTGTTCGGCAATCCCGGGTCTACGGAGCTGCGGTTCTTCCGCGACTGGCCGTCGGACTTCCGCTACGTGATGGCGCTGCAGGAATCCGTCGTGGTCGCCATGGCCGACGGCTTCGCGCAGGCCACGGGCAATGCGGCGTTCATCAATCTGCACTCCGCCGCGGGCGTCGGTCACGCGCTCGGCAGCATCTTCACGGCATGGCGCAATCACACGCCGCTGGTCATCACCGCAGGTCAGCAGACGCGGGCCATGTTTCCGACCGACCCGTATCTGTTCGCGAGCGATGCGGCCGAGTTTCCGAAGCCGTACGTAAAGTGGAGCGTCGAGCCGGCCCGTGCCGCGGATGTGCCCGAGGCCATCCAGCGCGCGTACCACGTGGCCATGCAGCACCCGCGTGGTCCGGTCTTCGTCTCGGTGCCGGAAGATGACTGGGATCAGCCTTCGGAGCCGCTCGTGATCCGGCAGGTGTCGACCGACGTCGCGCCGCCGGCCGATGCGCTCGATGCGATCGCCGCCAGCCTGCGCAGCGCGCGTACGCCGTGTCTCGTGGTCGGTGCCGGCGTGGACCGCGACGGCGCCTGGGACGACACCGTCATCCTCGCCGAGCGACTCGGGGCGCCCGTGTGGGCGAGCCCCATGGTCGCGCGGGCAGGGTTTCCCGAGGATCATCGTCTGTTCGCGGGACATCTGCCGCCGCTGCGCCAGCCCCTCGCGGACAAGCTCGCGCCGCACGATGTCGTGCTGGTTCTGGGGGCTCCCGTGTTCACGTATCACGTGCACACGGGCGGCGAGTTCGTGAAGCCCGGCACCTCCGTGCATCTCCTCACGGACGATCCGCACGAGGCCGCTCGCGCGGCGGTCGGTACCGCAGCCACAGGTTCCCTGCGCGCTGGCGTGGCCGGACTGGTCGCGAGACTCGACGGCATCACGCCGACAGGCCAGCGGGGCAGGGCTCCCATCCCGGCGCCCACGGACCCCGGCCTCAATGGCGACCGCGTCATGGCCACCATCGCGCGGGTCATGCCGGATGACGCACTGATCGTCGAGGAAGCGCCCACGCATCGCAACGCCCTGTGGGATCACCTGCCGATCTGCCGCCCCCGCAGCTTCTTTGCCGGGGCGAGCGGCGGGCTGGGCTGGGCGGTCGCGGCGGCGCCAGGCGTGGCGCTGGGCGCACCGGGCCGCCGGGTGATCTGCCTCGTGGGCGATGGCTCCGCGCTGTTCGGCATCCAGTCCCTCTGGACCGCTGCGCAGTGGCGACTGCCCGTCACGTTCGTGATACTCAACAACAAGGGCTACGGCGCGCTGAAGAGCTTCGGCCGCATGCTGGGCATTCCGGGCGCGCCGGGGCACGACGTGGAACAGCTGGACTTCCTCGATCTCGGCCGCGGATTCGGTTGCGAGGTCCGGCGGGTCACGAGGGTGGCCGAACTCGAAACGGTGCTCGCCGCGGAATTCCGCTCCACGCGCACGGCCGTCGTGGACATCGCGCTGGACCCGGTGGCGGTGAAGCTCTACTGAGCGCCGTGACGGCACCGTTGCCAGCGCCGTCCGCCGATGCGCCGATCGGCGTGTTCGATTCGGGCGTCGGCGGTCTGAGCGTGTGGCGCGAGATCGCCCGGGCGCTGCCGGCCGAATCCATCGTGTACCTCGCGGACCAGGCGCATGTGCCCTACGGTCCGCGTCCTCTCGCCGAAGTCTCTGCCTTCTCCGTGGCCATCACCCGGCATCTGCTGGATCGTGGCTGCAAGGCCGTCGTCGTGGCCTGCAACACGGCTTCCGCTGCGGCACTGAAGGATCTGCGCCTGCGCTTCCCCGCGATCCCCATCCTCGGCATGGAACCCGCCGTCAAGCCCGCCGCCGCCCTCACGCGCACTGGCGTGATCGGTGTCATGGCCACGCCGGCGACGTTTGCAGGCAGGCTCTATCAGGCGACCGTCGGGCGCCACGCCGCCTCGATCCGCGTGGTGAGTCAGACCTGTCCCGGCCTGGCCGACCTCGTCGAGTCCGGTTCGCTGAAAGGCCCCCGTGTCGACGACGCGCTGCGAGCGTATGTACAGCCGATGCTCGACGAAGGGGCGGACGTGATCGTTCTCGGCTGCACCCACTACCCGTTCGTCATCGACGTGATCCGCCGTGTGGCGGGCGAGGGCGTACAGGTGATCGACCCGGCGCCCGCGATCGCTCGCCATCTCGGCAACGTGCTTGTCCAGCACGGTCTCGCGCGCCCGGCGGGTGCCGCGGAGTACACCTTTCTCACCACCGGCGATCCTTCACGGTTCGCAGCCCAGGCCACCACGCTGCTCGGGTCTCCGATCGCCGCGCACGCGGTGTCGTGGCTCTCGCCGACGCAGCTCGACGCACCGTAGTCCATCGTGCCGTGCGGCTCCGGCCGCGCGCCCGCCGACATTCCCGTGTTTCACGTAAGCCTTTGTGCGGCAGGGGTTTGCGTCGTTTCCGAAATGAAAAAAGTGCTCAAGATTGCAGAAGTGAAACCGTAAAAGGAGGCATGGATGCGAACTCAATGGACACTTGCACGACACGCGAAGCCGCACGCCGCCTGGGGGTATCCCTGCGCACGGTGCAGCTCTGGACGGAAAGCGGGGTGCTCGATGCCTGGAAGACCGCGGGCGGTCACCGCCGGGTCCTGCTCACCGCCGTCGAGAAGCTGATCGCCCAGCGGCGGCCCGCCGCGCGAGCCGAGAGCCGGGTGCAAGCGCCCAAGGTGCTGGTGGTCGAGGACGAGCCGACACTGCTCAAGCTCTACCGGATGAACATCGAGTCCTTCCCGTTTCCGGTGACGCTCGAGACGGCCGGCAACGGCTACGAGGGACTCATCCGCATCGGCGAGATGCGGCCCGACGTACTCATCACCGACCTGATGATGCCCGGCATCGACGGCTTCCGGATGCTGCGCACACTCGCCTCGCGGCACGACTTTGCCCGCATGCGCGTGATCGTGGTCTCGGGACTTCACGCTCGTGATGTGGAAGAGCGCGGCGGTCTGCCGGAAGGGGTCGTCCTGCTCGGAAAGCCGATTCCGTTCGACCGTCTGGAGAAGCTGATCTCGGAACACGCGGGCGTGACTCGCACGATGGAGTCCGTCGCGTGACCAGCCCCGTCATCGACCTCCTCAACGCGCTCGGGGATGGCGTGGTGATTCTGTCGTTGAAGGGCGAGGTCCGCTTCGTGAACGAAGCGGCACACCGGATCGTCGGGCTGGAGGTGGGTGGCGAGTTGCCGTGGCCGGAGGTGACGAGGCAACTGGACGCCCTGTCCCATGGCTACGCCAAGCTGCCCGTGAATCTCACGCTTCACGCCGACTCGGAAAGCGTCCACGAAATCGGCGCGGCGCTGCTGCACGGCTTCACGTCTCACGACCTTCTTCTCGTGCTTCACGACGACGCGGACGCGGCGGCATACCGGAACGTCACCCAGAACCTCTTCCAGTTTCTCCGGACCGGGCTGCGCGACTCCGTGGACGCGCTTGCCGAAGCCGCCGGCAGCATTGCCCGCAAGCTGCCCGTCCGTCAGGAAGGGGAGGCGCTGTCCGAGGCCGTCACGCAGACGCGAGCGAGCGCCACGGAACTGGCGGGACGCCTCGAAAAGCTCGAGATGCTCGGCGATCTCATCGCGCACGACCGCATGCAGACGGACGAAAGGGTCGTTGTGGCGGAACTCATCGACGCGGCCTGGAACAAGGTTTCCGCCATCGCCCAGGCCGCCGAGGTGAACCTCTCCACGGTGGGCGTGACCGACGATCTGCCGCCTGTCTACGGAAGTCAGGCCTGGCTGCTGCGAGCGCTCGCGGAACTCCTGGAGAACGCGATTCGCGCGAGCGGGCGCAAGACCAACGTGGAGGTCGAGGCGCATCAGTCGAGTCTTTACCTGCACATCACGGTCCGCGACTTCGGCCACAGCCCGGTGCCGCGCAAGCACGGCCGGCACTACCTGCCGTTCGTGGACGCAGTTCCGGCTTCCGTGCCGGGGGCGAAGCCGGTGAAGGGCCCGGTCCCGCCACCGAAGGGGATCGGTGTCGGGCTCGCGCTCGTCGAGCGGGTTCTGGAACTGCACGGTGGACATCTGCGGGTAGGCGACACGCACGACGATTCGACGGCCTTCGTGATGGAACTGCCGACCGGCGCCCCGACCCAGATCGCGGGCGGACTCGAATTGCAACAGGCGCAGCGCTACGCCATGGACATGGCAGCGCTGCTCGCAAGGCAGGCGGCAGCACGCGCCGCGGCACGCTAGAGCGCGCCGGAACTCGAAGGGAGAGAGCAAAGTGGGACGCAAGATTCTGATCGTGGAAGACCAGGCCGACCTGCGCAAGCTGGTGAGGATGACGCTGGAGTTCGGTGACGTGGAGATCCACGAGGCGGCCGACGGCGCGACCGGTCTCCATCTCGCCCGGGAACTGCGGCCCGACATCGTGCTGCTGGACGTGATGATGCCGGGGGAACTGGACGGCTATCAGGTCTGCGAGCGCATCAAGGGCGACGAGGCGCTGGCCGGTGTTCGGGTCGTGCTGCTCACCGCCCGCGGCCAGCAGACCGACCTCGACCAGGGACGCAAGGCGGGGTGCGACGCCTATCTCGTCAAGCCGTTCAGCCCGCTCGAGCTCATCGACAAGGTCGAGGAACTCGGACGCGGGGCGAAGGCTTGAGGCGGGCGGCGCGGACACCATGACGCTCTCCAACTCTTCTCCTCTGTCGCATGCCGGTGAGCCGGTGACGCGGGTAGAGCTGCTCAAGGCCTTCCAGGCCGCGGTGCAGAGCCTTCAGGCCTCCGGCGTGACGAACGGCTTCGGCCTCACGCTCGCGCAGGAGCCGATCTCCTCGGAACGTCTGGCGGCGGTGCTGCAGTCGATCCAGGACGTCATCTACTCGGTTTCGCCCGACGGCAACCAGATCCTGTACGTGAGTCCGTCGGCCGAGCGCGTCTACGAAGCGAAGCTCGAGGACCTGACGGGCAATCCGCGCGACTGGTTCTCCCGCATCAACGAGTCCGATCGCGAGCAGGTCCGGGCGCGTCTGCCGGAGCTCTTCCGCGACGGTCGCATCGACCTCGAGTACCGCATCGATCTGCCCTCGGGCGGGATCCGCTGGCTGCGGGACCGGATGCAGATCGTCCGCGACGAGGCGGGCCGGGCCATCCGGATCGATGGCATTGCCAGCGACATCACCCCGCAGGTGCACGCCGACATGGCGCGCGAACTGGCGGAAGGGACGCTGCGACTGAAGGACCGGGCCCTGGAGTCCACGCACAACGGCGTGGTGGTCACCGACATGACCAATCCGAGCCAGCCGATCATCTACGCGAATCCCGGCTTCGAGCGCATCACCGGCTATGCGGTCGCGGATGTGTACGGCCTCAACTGCGGGTTCCTGCAGCGTGGCGATCACGAGCAGGCCGGCCTCTCGGAGCTGCGCGAGGCGATCCGTGAGGGACGGGAGTGCCAGGTGATCCTGCGCAACTATCGCAAGGACGGCTCGCTGTTCTGGAACGAGCTGTCCATCTCTCCCGTCCGGGACAACGACGGCCGGGTCACGCACTACGTCGGCGTGCAGAACGACATCACGGAGCGCATCCGTCAGGAAGAGGAGCTGCAGGACCGCACCCAGCGCCTCGACGCCATTTTCGCGATGTCGCCGGACGGCTTCGTTTCCTTCGGGAAGGAAGGCAGGGTGGCCTACGTCAATCCGGCCTTCACGCGGATGACGGGTCTGGAGCCCTCGCAGGTCCTCGGCGATTCGGAGGCCTCGCTGGACGCCCGAATCCGAGACCGCTGCGACCCGAAGGCCCCGTACCGCTCGCTGATCGAGGCGCCATGCGCCCTGCAGTCGGACGAGTCCCAGCG
>CAZEDA010000213.1:0-6459 GCA_964510915.1 uncultured Rhodocyclaceae bacterium
GCGAAGCGGCACGCGGCCCCGAGGCAGTGCAGCGCCATCCAGTCTGACCCGTTGCGCGCGCCGCGCCCTGCCTGCCACACGTCGTTGCCGACGACGAACTCGTACGGTTTCGCGGGTGGCGCCGCCATCGCGGAAACGTTCGGCAGCACGCCGATCGATATCCCGAGAACGACGGCCCCAAGCATTCGAATCACGGGGCGCATCAGAATCCCTCCACCGGCAGCACCACCGTCTTGCCGTTTGGCAGCGTGAGCACGAGCACCCGGCCCAGGTGGACACGCCAGCTTTCCCGCTCGCCCGCAGTCCACACCGGTTCCCACCGGTCACCCTCCGGATTCAGCCATTCGAGTGCCGCCGAGTTGTAGCCCGTCTCCGGGCCCGGCAGTTCCCCCGCGGC
This sequence comes from uncultured Rhodocyclaceae bacterium, assembly GCA_964510915.1. GTDB lineage: Bacteria > Pseudomonadota > Gammaproteobacteria > Burkholderiales. Next base: position 398 of record CAZEDA010000213.1, read on the forward strand.
GAACACTTCGCCGTCGACGACGAACACCCGATGGCGCTCGTTCGCGAGAAGCCGCGAGCCGATGCCCAAGCCTTGTGGCAGCGTGCGCCAGCTCGAACCGTCTGCCGACGCGAGTTCGTGGGTGACCCGCGGGATCACGCTGTCACGGTTCGCCGGGTCCGGCAGCATTTCGGTGACGGTCTTCAGAACTCGACCATCGGGAAACAGGAAGACGCTGCCGCCAGCCATCGAGGAGGCCGCGCTGGTGGTCCAGCGCCGCGTCTTCGGATCGAAGATCTCGTGACGTCGCGAGGGCAGATACGGCCCGATGCCGATGTAGTTGTCCGGGGCATCGGCACGGTCGGAATCGGGTGTGTAGAGCGCAATCTTCTCGGCCTGCACGAGTCCGCCGGCCACGACCAAGCGACCGTCCTCGAGCCGGCGTGCGCGCATCTCCTGGGGCGGCTCGGACTGCCGGGCGCGAGGCAGTGGAGGCCACGTCACGGCCTCCAGGCTCAGCCGGCCCTCCTTCACCGAGGGTTTCCACTGCGTGACGTTCGCCCCTGCGCGAGCGAACTCGAGGAGCGTGCCGTCCGGCATCTGTGCAAGCACGCTGCCGGCAGCGGGGGCTGGCCCGGTGACTTCTACCCAACCCGTCGCTCCGGCGGGAGACGAATCGGCAAGCCACTCCATCGGCAGCACCCGCGCCGCGCCTTCACGGTCGAGGTGCGCCCACGCCGCCGTCCCACCGATCACCAGAATGCCGTCGCCGACCCGGAAGGCCTGCGCGTCGGTCCGCGCGTGGTTCAGCGAAGGCAAAGCCCACAGACGACCCTGGCGATCGACGGCTTCCACCGTTGCTGTCATGAGGTGGTTGTTCATGCCGGCGTGGGTGATGCCGCCGATGAGCAGCGCGGGCCGGATCGTGTCGCCCGAGCGAGCTTCGGGAACGAAAGCGGAGCCGCCGCGGAACGTGATGAGCGCGGACGGCGGTGGCGCAGCCGGAGCAACAGGATCTGTGCCGAACGGGCGCACCAGAGACAGCCGCGCGTACTTCTGCTCGATGCATGACTTCGACGAGTAGTGACCCTCGGTCTTGTTCAGCAGCCACGCGTAGGTATGCCCTTCGAAGCGGAAGGGGAAGAACCCGCAGCCGCCTTCCTCGCTGCCCTCTGTCCACACCGCGGCGGTGCGCCACGTGCGCGACGCAAGATCGAGCACGTGAGCGCTGCCGTTGACGCCTTCGACGGCATAGACCCGACCGGGTGCCCACGGCAGCGTGACGAAGCGGTGCCGCGCCGTTCCCGACGGCATCGGCGGCAGAGCTTCGAAGCGATTCGTGCGCGGGTCCCACAGTTCCGCCGTTGCCGATGGACCGAGTCCCCACTCGGCCTTCTTCGTCCAGCCGCCCGAGACGAGGATGCTGCCGTCCGGCAGCCGGCCGGCCGCGAGTTCCGACCGGCCCTCGAGCATGGGCGGGCCGGCGCGCCAGACGTTGGCGGCCAGATCGAGGAAGTGGGTCTCGTTGCGGCAGGGGTTGCAGCCGCGGTACTCCGCGTCGGAACCACCCAGAATCATCAGCCGGCCGTCGGCTGTGACCGTTGCGGCGAAGTCTCCGCGATACGGGACGGGGAGTTCGGCCATGCGCACGAATGTGAGCCGGTCGGCATTGCGCCGGATGACGTACGCGACGATGTGACGGGTGCGCGAAGTCCGCGTCACCAGCACGGCCGCCTCGGCACCGAGCGGCAGGAGTCGCATCGCGAACTCGCCCAGTTTCTCGGTCGTCTCCAGGACGATCTTCCTGCCGTCCCGCGTGAGCAGCAGCCAGCGCAACCGGTCGTTGTTCTCGCAGGTGACCGTCGACAGCGACAGCACGCCGCCGGGGAGGGGGACCTGCGCCATGACCATGCCGGGCAGATCCAGTGCTGCTTCCGATCGTGCGCCGGTTGCCGGCGACCAGCGCCGGCTCACGAGTTCCCACTTCCAGCAGCCCGGTCCGGTGCCCTTGGCGAACGGCGCACCGGGAACCGGTCGACCGCCGATCCACGACACCGTGCCGTCCTCGGCGATGTCGTAGGCCTCGCCGGCGGGAAGGGGAATCTCGTCGTAGGTGGGCAGGCGCGGGACGTCAGCGGCGGACGACGCCTGAGTCCACGCCACAAGGACAATGGCGGCGAGTACCCGACCGATGGCCGGGGGCAAACGAAGTGTCATCGGCTTGGGTACGTTCGGGGACGACGGTTCAGAGAGCAGTTGATATCCATATCGGGCGCCGCGGCGACTTCTTCACGTCGGCAGCGCCTCGATTCGCGTTCCTTGCTGCATCAGCGGGCGTGCGGATCTCCACCGTGATGCGGCGCATGGCCCTCGTTGCCGTGGCCCGACGAGCGCTTGTCGTCTGCCGGGTCGAGCCCGAACACGAGGAGGTCTCTCACCAGGTCGCCCCACTGCGTCATCGTCACACGCGCCACGATCTCTGGCGTGCCGCCGGCGCCGCGCCGGACGACGAACGATTCCCCTTCTTCGGGAATCTGTCCGAGTGCGCCCAGCGCGTTGAAGATGTGGCCCACCACGACCGTGTTGCTGCCGGCGGGGACATCCCGGGCCAGAAGCGTCGCGAGCGCGGCGCCCGCGGCGCGCATGCCGGACCCCGGTGCCCCGCGCGGACTCGGCGCCAGGTCCGGGACGGCGGTCGCGCGGTCGAACGCGAGCATTGCCGTGTCCATGCATCGGCAGTAGGGGCTGCTGAGAACCTCGCCGACCGGAATGCCGAGCAGCCGGAACGCCTCGCCCATTTCCCGACTGGCTTCACGGCCCATCGGCGACAGGTTGCGTTGCCACGAACAGTCGCTCCAGTCGCCGCCGGCACTGTCCTTCTCCAGCATGCCGGTCTTCGCGTGACGCACGAAGATGACGTTGCCGCCTTCCCTCAGCAACCGCAGCGCACGGACGGCTTCCGCCTTCGAGTGCCAGTGCGCGTGTCGGCGCGAGTGCGACTGTGTCTCGGGCTGCGCCGCCGTCGCGCAGACCGGAGCGACGGCAACGAGCAGTGCGAACAGACAGGACGCGTACGACGCCAGCCGGCGGGCGATGGTCCAACGGGATTGCATGCGGAGCCTCTTCAACCACGGTTCGGACTGCGATTGTGCCCGCTCCCGTTGGCGCGATCGAGGCTGGTGCGAGCGCACGCGGACATGCTGTCAGAATGCCGGCTCATCCGCCGACCCGACGCATTCGAAAGGAGATTCCGCCGCCATGAGACTCCCGCGCCTGTTCCTTGCCGCTTTGCTGCTCTGGATGGCTGTCCTCCTGCCGGCCGGCGCCGAAGAGGTCGCCACCCGCACCGCCACCGTATCGAGCGAGGGGGTTCGGCTGCACGCGGACCTGTACTACCCGCGTGCGATGGAAGGCAAGCGGCTGCCCACGGTCATCATGTCCCACGGCTGGGGCGGCACTGCCGCGATGCTGCGCACGCAGGCGTCGGACATTGCTGCGGCCGGCTACCTCGTTGTCGTCTTCGATTACCGGGGCTGGGGGCAGAGCGATTCGCGCGTCATCCTCACGGCGCCCGCCCCCGCGGACGCGGCGAAGAACGGCAACCGGTTCACCGCCGAAGTGCGCGAGGTCCGCGAAGTCGTGGACCCGCTCGACCAGGCGGAGGACATCTTCAATGTGATCCACTGGGTCATGGGCGAGCCGATGGCGGACCCGGAGCGCGTCGGTCTGTGGGGGACGAGTTTCTCCGGCGGGCTGATCGTGTATGTCGCGGCCCGTGACACGAGGGTGAAGGCGCTGTTCAGTCAGGTGGGCGCCATGGGGTGGACGGCGGGCCGTGTGCCGCCGGCCTGGGTGCAGGCGGCCGTCAGCGCCGGGACACAGCGTGCCCGCGGCGAGCGCGGCTATCCCCCGCCGGGTGCGCGCGAGGTCGGCAATCTGCGCGGCGGGCCGATCCTCGAGAAGTTCCTGCGTTTCTCGGCGCTCGAAGGTATCGAGCGGGCGAGCCGCTGTGCGATGCTGTTTGTCGTGGCGGAGAAGGAGGAACTCTTCGACAACCGCGACCACGCCGTGCTCGCCCACGAGCGCGCAACCGGACCGAAACGCTATGTGGAAATCCCGGGCATCGCGCACTACGGCATCTACGGCGAAGCGCGCGAGCAGGCGACGAAACTGGCGATCGACTGGTTCGACACGCATCTCAGGCCCTGACAGGCGCCGCCATCCGGTGTCTTCCTGATCATGAACACGACACTTCCCCTCGTCCCCGGGCGCTGGCAGCCCCTCAATGCCGCGGAGAGCCGCGCCTTCCTGCAGCGGTTCGACACTCACCTGCATGCCGCGTACGGCGGCGGCCATGGCGCGCGCCGTCACCCGATGCGCGATCTGCGGGCCGTGCCGCTCACCTTCTACCCCGGCTGGCTGCTCGTGGAGGGCGAGGCCGATCTCGGAGGCGGCATGGTCGGCACGTTCGACGCGCTCTATGGTCCCGGCTTCCTCTGGGCGATCGACGGCGAGTCGCGAACGATCCACCAGCTGAACGGCGGCGCGCTGCCGCTTCGCACTGACGGTGCAGCGGCCGAGGGTGACCAGCCGGCGTTCTTCCCGAGCCCGCTCACGCGGCTGGTCGCGGAGACCAGCGGCGCCGACTACCTGCACTTCTTCTGCGGCGCGGTCCGCGGCGATCAGGGCGCGTTCCGGCTCGTGGAGACCCAGGAAGACATGCTGCTTTGCGGCGTCACGTCGCCATCCCACCTGTGGCAGGAGTATCTGCGCCCCGTCACGGTCCGTGAGGACGGTGACGAGTTCATCGCGCAGGCAGCGGTGCTCTACGGCGGCGACCTGTTCGACGCCACGTTCCGCATCACCCGCTCCGGCGGCGTGACGATGGAGGAGGACACCTCGGTCGCCACCGGCATCGCGGAGCCCGAGAAGACGCGCGATATCTTTCGTCATGTCCGGCCTGCGGCTGCGATGCGGAAGGGAGGGGACTGACATGCCATTCCTCGAATCCGCCGCCGAACTCCGTCAGCCGGACCGCATCGACGAACCGGGATTGCTCGTGGGCTGGTCGCTCGAGCCCCATCGGCCGAAGATCCCGATCGGCTTCAACTACGGCAACCCGCTCAAGGTGCCGGCCACGGGCTACCTCGACCCCATCCTCCTCCACGGCGAGGGCCACCTGCTGACGATCGCGCCCACCGGGGCCGGCAAGGGAACGGGCTGCATCGTGCCCGCACTCCTGCGCTATCCCGGGCCGGTGATCGTCATCGACCCGAAGGGCGAGAACGCCGCCATCACGGCGCGGCGCCGTCGCGAGATGGGGCAGCAGGTGGTGATCATCGACCCGATGGGCGTTACGGACCATCAAAGCGACAGCTTCAACCCGCTGGACGTGATCGACATCGCGCTCGCGAGTGCGGTCGACGAAGTCACCGTGATCGCGCAGTCGCTGATCGGCAGCTTCCGCGATGAGCGCAACGGCTACTGGCTGCAGCGCGGGATGCACCTCGCCATCGGCGCGATTCTGCAAATTCTGCTCGATGCACACGAGGCGGGGAAGCCGCGCGGCGCCAACCTCGCCGATGTGCGGAGAATCATCAACGATGCCGCGGCCGAGCCCGCGAAGCTCGCGGAGTTCATGGGCCAGTCGCGTCACCCGGAAGTGCAGCGCATCGCGCGCATGCTGAACATCGGCGCACCGGAGACGCTCGGCGGCATCATTTCCTTTGCGCAGGAAGCCGTGGACTTCCTGCGGGGGGATCGCGTGCAGGCGAGCATCGAGACCACGACCTTCGACATCGACCAGCTCACGAGCGGGGCGCCGCTATCGATTTACCTCGTGCTCCCGCCGCACATGCTCGAATCCCACGGGCGGCTGCTGCGCCTGTGGCTGAGCGCCATCATGACCTGCATCACCCGCCGCCGGGGCAGGCCGCCGCAGCCTACGCTCTTCATCCTCGACGAGGCCGCGCAACTGGGCGAGCTGCCGCAGCTGCGCCAGGCCATCACGCTGCTGCGCGGCTACGGTCTGCAGACCTGGAGCTTCTGGCAGGACGTGAGCCAGCTGCAGCTGCTGTATCCGC
>CAZEDA010000214.1:0-6450 GCA_964510915.1 uncultured Rhodocyclaceae bacterium
GTGCCGTTCTTCCAGCCGGCTTCGCGCACGTGCGATCGCGCCCACCGCCGCATCGATCGCGCCGGTGGTCATGGCATCTGCCGTGCGAGTCGGAAACGCGCGGTGCTCGCCCGGATCGCCCGGGAGTCCGGCCGTATGCCGGGTGAGACTGGCGAGCATCGTAGCCACTCCCGGTGCGATGAGCCCGCCAAGAAACCTGCCGCTTTCGTCGAGCGAGTCGACCGTCAGCGCCGTGCCTGCATTGACCACCAGGCAGGCCGATGCGCATTCCTGCCACGCGGCAATGACAGCGGCCCAGCGATCGGGACCGAGCTGACGGGGATTCGCGTAGCCGTTGCTGACGCCCAGGCAGCGTTCGCCCGAAACGAACCATCGCGGAATCAGTCCATGGGCCGCGAGTTCGTCGGTGATCCGCTCTGCCACGGCGGCACCGGCGACGTTGCAGCACACGGCCACGCCATCGGGTTGCAGCCACGGCGCCAACGCCCCGCGCAGACCGTCGGCGTCCTCCTTGGCGGCGGCACCGAGCGCCAGCCAGGCATCCCCCTCGGCCACGCCCCATTTGATGCGGGTGTTTCCGGCATCGATGACGAACACGCGACCGGTCCGGCTCATGACGCCTGGCCTCGCACGCTGACCTCCCCGCCATGGAAGCGCCGCGCGCCTTCCGCGGTGCGGACGAGCAATGCGCCGTCGGCATCGGTGCCCTCCACGAGGCCGTCCACATCGGTCCCGTCCGGAAGGCTCACCCGAACGGGACGTCCCTGGAGTACATGCCAGGCACGGAACTCCGCCTCCAGGGGGGCGAAGCCGCCGGCATCGAACCGGTCGATGTCCGCGGCGAGATGCGCGAGCACCGACGCCAGCAGCGCGTTGCGGTCGATGGCGGAACAGGACGAGGCAATGTCGATCGCGGGCTGCCCGACGGTGTCCAGCACGACCTGCGGCAGGCGCACGTTGAGGCCGATACCGATGACGGCAGCCGACGGGCCGAGTGCATCGCCCTGCAGTTCGATCAGGATGCCGCCGAGCTTGCGGCCCGCGATCTGCAGATCGTTCGGCCACTTCACGCCGACACGTTCGACGCCGAATGCGGCGACCGCTTTCGCGCAGGCCATGCCCACGACCAGGCTCAATCCGGAAAGCCCTGCCGCCCCGCGATCGAAGCGCCAGAGCACGGAGAAGGTGAGCGCCCCACCCAGAGGATTCACCCACTGCCGCCCGCGGCGGCCGCGACCGCCGGTCTGCATTTCCGCCGCGAGCACCGTGCCGCCGGGCGCTCCCGCAGAGGCTGCCGCGAGCAAGTCGGTGTTCGTCGAACCGGTCTGAGCCACGACCTCCACCTGGAAGCGCGGTGCCAGGCCGCCCAGGGCATCGCGTACCCGACCGGCATCGAGCCAGCCGTGCGCATGCTGCAGCCGGTAGCCGAGGCCGCGCACCTTCTCGATGGGCAGTCCGAGCGCGATGGCCTCCTGGATGCCGTTCCAGACGGTCGCGCGGGTGACGCCGAGTTCTCCGGCGATGGCTTCGCCGGAAACGAAACGCGACGGTCCGAGCCGCTGGACGATGGACAACGTGTGAGCATTCATGACAGGCCGAATGATAGGCTACCGCGACCCCGGGGAACTCGGCGCCGATTGATCCACGTCAAGCCGGCCCCGGCGCCTCGGTGGAACCATGCAGATGTCCTCCCCGCCGCATCGAACAGGAGCACCCGAGTCATGTACAAGCACATCCTCATCCCGGTGGACGGCACCCCGCTGTCGAAGAAGGCCATCCGTGAAGGCATCCGGCTCGCCAAGAGCTGCGGCGCCAAGGTCACGGGCTTCTTCTCGCCGCCGGAATACGAAGTCCTGATCTACGGCGAGTACTTCCCGCCGGATCTGATGCCCCGCGAGGAATACGAGGAGCGCGCCGGCGCCAATGCCGAGAAGATCCTCGCCGCCGTCCGCAAGGAAGCCGAAGCCGCGGGCGTGCCGTGCGCCACCTACCACGCCGCCAGCCGCATGCCCTGGGAAGCGATCATCGAGGCCGCCCGCAAGAAGCGCTGCGATCTCATCGTCATGGCATCCCATGGCCGCAAGGGTCTCACCGGCGTGCTGCTGGGCAGCGAGACCACCAAGGTACTCACCCACTCCAAGATCCCGGTGCTCGTCTGCCGGTAATCGCGTCCGGCGTGCCGGACCAGGGGCGTGTCTTCCCGGGAAGACACGCCCCTTTCCTTTTGACGCACCGCCGCGTTGCAATTTCGCGGGCTTCGGCGATGATAGGCGCCCGTTTCTCCGCCTCCTCAGGAATTCCATGCGCTCCCGCTTCACGGCCCTGCTGGCAGTGCTCGCCCTGCTGGTTCCGGTGCTGCCCACGGCCCACGCCGACAGCTTCCCCCGCAAACCCATCAAGCTGATCGTTCCCTTCCCGCCCGGCGGCACGCCGGACATGCTCGCGCGGATCCTCGGCCAGCAGGTGAGTGCGATCGCCAAGCAGCAGGTGGTCATCGACAACCGTCCGGGCGCCGCCGGCAACGTGGCCATGGAACTCGTTGCCCGCGCCGCGCCCGACGGCTACACACTGATCATGGGCACCATCGGCACGCTTGCGGTGAACCCTTACGTGTACAAGGCGGTGGGGTTCGACGTCGCGCGTGACTTCGCGCCGATCATGAATGCGGGCTCCATCTCCAATCTGCTGGCGGTGCATCCGTCCGTGCCGGTCAGCTCGGTCAAGGAACTCGTGGATCTCGCCCGGAAGAAGCCGGGCTCGCTCACCTACGCGACTTCCGGCTTCGGTTCGTCACTGCATCTCACGTCCGAGTACTTCCAGGCCGTGGCAGGCATCGATCTCCAGCACGTGCCCTACAAGGGCAGCGCGCTGGCCGTCACGGCGCTCGTGGGCGGGGAGACGAATCTCATGTTCGACAACATGCCGTCGATCGCGCCGCACATCGTGGCCAACCGGCTGCGCCCGCTCGCCGTGACCGGCGCCGTTCGCTCGCGCCTGTTTCCCAACGTGCCGACGATGAAGGAATCCGGCTATCCGGACATCGTGGTGATGCCCTGGTACGGCGTGCTCGCGCCGGCGAAGACGCCGCCCGAGGTCGTTGCCCGTCTCAACGCGCTGTTCAACGAAGCCATGCGCGACTCCACGGTACGCAAGCGCTACGAGGAGATGGACGTGGAGCCGGGCGGCGGCACCGGCGCGCAGTTCGGCGAACTCATCCGCGCCGAGAGCGCGAAGTGGAGCAAGCTGATCCGCGACAAGAAGATCACCGCCGAGTGAGCCATGGACGGTTCGCCCGAAAAGGGTGAATCGTTCCCCTCGCCCGCGAAGCCCTGCGCCAACGCTATGCGATCCGCGAATGGCAGCGGCGAGCGCCGCATCACCGGAGGAGACCCGCCATGAAGATCCGCGCGTTCGAGACCATCCGACTGCCCGACCGGCCCAATCTGCTGCTCCTTCAGGTGCATACCGACGAGGGGCTGATCGGTCTCGGCGAGACGTCGCGTGGGCCCGGGCCGGTGGAGGCGCAGATCCACGAACTGTTTGCGCCCATGCTGCTGGGGCAGGACCCGTTCGCCATCGAGAAGCACCACCGCGCCATGATGGCCACGTACCTGGGCTTCGCCTCGAGCAGCGCGGAGATCCGGGCGGCGTCGATGATCGACATGGCGCTCTGGGACATCTACGGCCAGGCGATGGGCCAGCCGATCCACCAGGTGCTCGGCGGCAGATCGCGCGATCGCATCCGCGTGTACAACACCTGCGCGGGCTACCACTACAACACGCGCTCCGTCGCCCGTCGGCAGATCGCGGTGGGTGACACTGCCCATGTCGCGGAAGGGCCGTACGACGACCAGATCGCCTTCAATCAGCGCGCCGACGAACTCGCGCACTCCCTGCTGGAGGAAGGCTTCACGGGGATGAAGATCTGGCCCTTCGATCCGTATGCGGAAGACCGCGGCGGCAGTTTCATCCCGGCGAGCGACATCGATCGTGCGCTGGAGCCGTTCCGGAAGATCCGCGAGGCCGTGGGCAACCGCATCGACATCATGGCCGAGTTCCACTCGCTCTGGAATCTGCAGCAGGCGAAGCAGATTGCCCGCGCGCTGGAACCCTATGCGCCCTACTGGTCGGAAGATCCGATCCGCATGTGCGATGTCGCCACGCTCAAGGAGTACGGCCGGTCCACGACGATCCCGGTCTGCGCGAGCGAAACCCTCGGCGGGATGTATCCCTTCCGCGAGGCCCTGCAGGCACAGGCGGCAGACATCGTGATGCTGGACGTGGGCTGGTGCGGCGGCCTGACCGAAGCGCGCAAGATCGCGGCGCTGGCCGAAGCCTGGCAGCGGCCCGTGGCGCCGCACGATTGCAACGGTCCCGTGGTGTGGGTGGCCTCCATCCACTTCATGGCGCACATCTCCAATGCGCTGGTGATGGAAGTCGTGCGCGCCTACTACACGACCTGGTACAAGGACATCCTCACCGACCTGCCCGTGGTGAAGGACGGCTACGTGAGCCCCCTCACGGGGCCCGGTCTGGGTACGCGGCTGCTGCCGGATCTCGTCGCGAAGACCGGCGCGCGGACACGCATCACCGAGTTCGTGCCCTGATCTGCAACACCCGGCTCGCACGCGGATGATTCCGCAGCCACCGATGTACACTGGCCGAGCCGTCAACGGAGGATCACGATGAAGTTCATCGGTCAGTTGCTGGGCGAACATCTCGGGCGCTATCCCGCCATGCAGGTCGCGGACGTGTACAAGCTGCTGCATCAGGCGGCGCTCGGTTCCGCCCACGCCGTGGACGCCGCCAACGCCCGCGAACGCGTCAGGCAGGAAGCCGCCGGTCTCGCGCCGGCACCGGAGGCACTCCTCGCCGAAGTCATTTCGCCCGATGGCCGGCTCGCGCGGGTGCACCTCGCAGCGTACCTCGGCAAGGGCCTGCCCCTCGACGCTCTGGCCGACGCCTTTTCCGGCACAGCGTCGACCTACGCCGGGTCGGCGGAGAAGCTCGCGAAGTTCTGTGGCTGCCTCGGGGATTTCGCCGATGCCGGCGGCATCCCGTTCACGCGCGCGGAAGTCGAAGCCTTCATGGGCGCACGCCAGCAGGAAGGCTGGCCGGCCGTGCGTCATTCGGACACCTACCGCACGGCGTACACGCCCGCCTACCGCGTGGTGGATGTCACCCTGCTCCCGCAACTCGGCATCACGCCACCGCCTCCCCGATGAAAGACTCCAGCCTCCGCATTCGCGATGTCATCGCGATCCCGACCTCGTTTCCGGTTCGCGACGAAGACAGCGTGACGCTCGGCGTCGGCCGCGCCGTGAAGCGCGACGCCGTCATCGTGAAGATCGTCACCGAGTCGGGGATCGTCGGCTACGGCGAAGCCCATCATGGGCGGGCGCCGGGCGCCGTGGCCCGGCTCGTCGAGACCACACTGCGACAGCTCGTGCTGGGCCAGGATGCCCACGACGTCGTCGGCATCTGGAAGCGCGTCTACGACAAGCAGCTCGCGAGTCACGGCATGGGGGCCGGCTCGTCGATCGGTCTGTCGGGCATCGACATGGCCCTGTGGGACATCCGCGGCAAGGCCACCGGACTACCGCTCTACCGCCTGCTGGGCGGCGCCGACAAACCGGTGCCCGCCTATGCCGGCGGCGTGTCGCTGGGTTACCAGCCGCCGGAGGACCTCGTCGCCGAAGCACGCGTCCACGTGGAAAGCGGCTACAAGGCCGTGAAACTGCGCATCGGCGACTCCGTGGCCAGGGATCTCGCGCGCATCGAGGCCGTGCGCCGGGCTTTCGGCGACGACCTGGTGATCCTCACCGACGCCAACACCGGCTACGACGTGAAGGCCGTGCGCGCCGTGATGCCGGGCCTGGATGCGTTGGGCGTCGGCTGGCTCGAGGAACCCTTCGCCGCGCACGACTACCACAGCTATCGTCTGGCAGCCGGGCTGGGACGCACACCGCTGGCCGCCGGCGAGAACCACTACACGCGCTACGAGTTCCAGCACATCGTCGACACGCAGGCGATCACCATCCTCCAGCCGGATCTGTCGAAGAGCGGCGGCATCACCGAAGTGATGCGCATCGCTCACCTCGCCTCCACCTGGAAGCTGCCGATCCATCCGCACACCTCGATGACCGGCCTCAACATGGCCGCGTGCGTGCATTTCCTCTGCGCCATCGACAACCCGGGCTACTTCGAGGCCGACGTGTCGAAGAACAACCGCTTCCGGGATCAGCTCGTGGCGACACCGTTCGAGATCGGCCAGGACGGTTGCGTGCGCCCCCTGCCGGGCCCCGGCCTCGGCGTGGAAGTCGACGAAGCCTTCCTCGCCGCCCATCCTCTCATCGATGGACCGGCCTACGTCTGACGCCGGCCGGCGGCGCTTTGTCGGCGCCCTCGCGGCAGCCTCGCTGGTGCCTCTCGCGGCGCCGGCCCAGGAGA
>CAZEDA010000215.1:0-6447 GCA_964510915.1 uncultured Rhodocyclaceae bacterium
GGGAACCAACGGGACGCTGCCGTCTCGAACCGGTCGGACCTTGCGTGTACCTGACCTGCGCTACCCTACGTCATGGCTTCGCCGCTCACCCATCACGAGATTCTTGCCCTCATCGAGCCCTTCACGCGGCGCGGGCGGCACGCCGATCTGCAGGCGACGGACCGCATCGCGCGAAGGCTCGTCTTCAAGGCGATCGAGCACCCGGCGGCGTCCGAATCCCTTCCTGCCGCGCGGGAAGTGCTGCAGCTGGAGAATCCTGAAGCCGGGCGCTACCGCCTCACCCGGCTCGTGCGGCTGGAGAGCGGCATCGAATCCCGCCTCGCGATGGACGGCGAGGAGCCCGGCGCGCTGCTCGACGCCATCGACACGATCGATGTGTCGCGGCAGTACGCCGGCGGTCCCGGCTACGGCATCGTGCGCAGTTTCCGGCTGGAGCGCCCCGAGCGCGGCGGGGCACCGGTGCTGATCCTCACCCGCGCCGAGGCGCGCATCGGCGGCATCGATTTCCACCTCGACGTGCCCAAGGCGCCGGTGCGGCCCGCGGAGTTCGAGCTCTCGGTCAACGATGGCGGCGGCTTCGGCCTGTCGGAGGACATGCTCGCGGTCCTCGGCTGGTCGTGGGGCATGATCCGCCCGCGCGCCGATCACTGGCGCGGCACGCTCCTGCTGCGCCGGCGTGAACCGGGCCACTCCCGGGATGCCGAGGAGAAGTTCGATCGCGCGACAGCGCATCTCGCGCGGACGCTGGCGGAACCGCCGGCGCGCTTCCATGAGCGCTTCGTCGGTGCCCGCTGGAACGTGGCATTCCGCCGGATGCTGCCGATCCTCGTATGCGTGGGCGTGCTCGCCGTGACGTTCGGGGTCCGCGCGCTCGACATCCCCGACGATTCCGTGGGCTGGCTGCTCGCGTTCCACGCGCCGCCGCTGCTCTTTGCCATCTACTTCTCGCTGCCGGAGATCCCGCGCATCGAGATTCCCCCGGTCCCGCGGCCCTCCACGGCCGCGTCGTGGCGCAGCGCCGAACCTGCAGCAGGATGACGACCATGCACGGCAATCCGATGAACATCCCGCCAGTGTCGATCGCCGCCGCGAAGGCCGCGCTCGTCGAGCAGTTCGCCGACCCGGTGCTGCGGCGGCGCGCCACCATGCTCTGGGGCACGCGCGGCGTGGGCAAGTCGTCGATCGTGCGGCAGGTGGCCGAGCACTTCGGCGTGCCGCTGGTGGACCTGCGCCTCACGACCATCGAGCCCGTGGATATCCGCGGCGCGATCTACGCCGACGACCGGCTCGCGAAGACCGTGTGGTTTCCGCCGGAGTTCCTGCCATCGGCCGAGGAGCCGGCGGGCATCCTCTTTCTCGACGAGATCACGGCGGCGGACCAGCGGCTGCAGATCTCGGCCTACTCGCTCATCCTCGATCGCCGGGTCGGCAACTACCGGCTGCCCGACGGCTGGCAGGTGATCGCCGCGGGCAACGCCAGCTTCCATGGTGCCGTGTCGCACGACATGGGCACCGCGCTCGCGGACCGGATGTTCCACTTCAATGTGCAGACGGCCATCGAAGCGTTTCTCGACCACGCGCTCGCCAGCGGCTTCGCGCCGGAGATCATGGCCTACCTGAAGGTGCGGCCCGACAAGCTCGACGATACGCAGGCGCAGCTTGCCAACGACCACCTCGTCGGCGCGAGTCCGCGCGGGTGGGAGGACATCTCCAACGTGCTGCGCTCGGGCCTGTCCGATGCGGCGAAGCGCGTGTTCGTGCAGGGGCGGATCGGCGCGGCCAACGCGGCCGAGTTCTTCGGGGTGCTGCGGGAGATCCAGGCCGGCGCGGATGTCGTGCGGCTGCTCGCGGCCAGGCCGGGCAAGGACACCGCTGAGCTGCTGCCCGGCACGCTGGACGGGTTGTACGGTCTCATCTACGGACTCGTCGCCGCGTGCACCCATGAGGACAACGTGACGCGCGCGCTGGAGATCATCGAGCAGCTGCCCGATCTGCCGCGCGGCCAGGGTCTGCCCGTGCGCGAAGCCCAGACGCTCGCGATGGAACTGCTGATGCAGAAGGCGCTGGAAGGCGGGCTGGAAGGCGCAATCCTGCAAAGCCCCGCCTACCGCCGCTATCTCGAGACGCGCGAGCAGGACACCGCCGGTGGCAGAGGCTGACGCCCATTACCGGCATCGCGGTACCCGCGCGATCCAGCGCATGGTGGAGTACGCCCCGGCCACGGGCGGGCTGTCGCTGTGGGTGCGTCATCGCGATGTCGATGCGCCCGACGCGCCGCCGGTCGCCACCAACGGCCTCACCATCTGCTACGGCTCCGCGTTCGACGCGTTGCCGATCGCCGAGCAGGTGGGGCTCGTCGCGCACGAAGTCCTCCACATCGCGCTGCGCCATCCGCAGCGCTTCCTCGATCTCCAGGCGCGACTCGGGGAAGCGGACCTCCAGCTGTTCAACGTGTGCGCGGATGCCATCGTCAACAGCACGCTCGATCATCTCGAGTGGCTGAAGCTGCCGGCCTTCGCGGTCCGGCTCGACCGCCTGCTGGAACGCACGCTGAACCTCCAGCAGCCGGTGGAGCGATCGCTGCTCGAATGGGATGTGGAACGCCTGTACACCGCCATCGACGATCGCGAGGAATCGCCCCGTCGTGACGGCAAGCGGGCGGCGCGCGCCCGCGAGCTGGGGCGTGGCGAAGCGACGGATCTCCGTCCCGATTCCGAGACCCGGGGGCCGAAGGAAAAGGAAGCCGAGGAAGCGCGCGAGTGGAGCGAGCGACTGATTCGCGCGCATGCCGGCGACGGGTTGCACTCCATGCTGCGGGCGCTCATCGCCGACCTGCCGCGCTCGCGCACGCCCTGGGAGCAGGTGCTGCGGGCCCGGCTGGCGCGGGGTCTCGCGCTCAAGCCGGAACTCTCGTGGTCCCGGCCGTCGCGGTCCTACATCGCCAACCAGGGGCGTGGCGGGCCGAACCGCCGTCTGCCCTGGGAGCCCGGTCACACGGGGACGAAGCGCGTGCCGAAGCTCGCGCTCATCGTCGATGTCTCCGGCTCCATCGAGGACGAACTGATGGTGCGGTTCGCGCGGGAGATCGAGTCCATCACCCGCCGGCTGGAGAGCGGACTGCTGCTCGTGGTCGGTGATGACGCCGTGCGCCGGGTCGAGCAGTTTCCGCCGGGGCAATCGGACCTGCGCGACATCCGCTTCGAGGGCGGCGGCGGCACGGACTTCTCGCCGATGCTGGAGGAGGCGGACCGCCACGACCCGGACATCGGTCTCGTCCTCACGGACCTCGAAGGCCCGGCGCATTTCCGGCCGCGGTGGCCCGTGATCTGGGCGGTCCCGCCCGCACACGCGAATGCAGTGGCGCCGTTCGGGCGGAAGCTCGTTCTGGAATGAGGCCCCGCTCAAGCGGCGTCGTCAGTAGAATCGGCACACTCGCGGTGTACGCGGGCCCCTAACAGGAGACGAACCATGTGGATCAGGGAGTTTCGCTCGATCGCTTTTCTGGCGCTGGCCTGCCTCGCCAGTCTGGCGCATGCCGGGCCGAAGGAAGAGGTCGACGCCGCAGAAGACAGGCGTTACGACACGATGATCGCGGGCGACGCCGCCGCGCTGGCTGCCATGCTCGGCGACGAGTTCATCTATCACCAGCCCACCGGCCGGGTGCAGGACAAGACGGGCTATGTGAAGCAGGTGACGGGCGGGGACGTGAAGCTCCACAAGGCGGAGCGCTATGACGTCAAGATCAACGTCTACGGCGACACGGCTGCCGTGACCGGCTCCACGCTCGTGGATGCCGAGATGGGCGGCAAGGCGGTCCGGTTGGACCTGCGCTATCTCAACGTCTGGGTGAATCGCGACGGGCGCTGGCAGCTCGTCGCCCGCCAGTCCGCGGTGAAGCCGCCGCCGAAGTAACTCGCTTTACCCCGGGACACGCGACTTCGCGTCTCCCGGGACTGGCCGCACGCCTCAGCGGCGGATCTTCTTCCTGGCCACGCCCGCCAGCAGCAGCAGACCGGCCGCGGACAGCATCATCGAGCTCGGCTCCGGGATCGGCACGATCGGCACGCCGAAGGTGCCGGACGACGAACTCGCGATGGTCACGTCGTCGGGAAGGATGAGCCGGACATGCGCGGTGTTGCTGAGATCGCCGGAGGCCGTGGCTCCCGCACCCACCCGGTACACGTTGTATGACAGCAACGTCTCCAGCTCCAGCGTCACCTCGGGGCCCGAGACTGTCCGCGTCACGGACAGAGTGTCGTTCACCTCACCGTTCGTGTAGAAGCCGGAGTCGAACACGCCCAGCTTTCCGGTCTCGGTCATCTTGATCTGGGAGTTCGCGGAGGCGGTACTGCCCGCCGGGGTCGACAAGCTGCCGTCGATCACGAGTTCCAGGGTGACCTGATAGGGATCGGTCCGGGTCGACGAGAGCACCAGGATGTCCCGCGCTTCGGCCACGGCCTGAAGAATGGCGACCTCGCCGAAGCCGATGGAACTGCCCCCGGAGTTCGTCAGGGAGCCGGACACCTTCAGCGCCAGATTGCCGATGTCCGCCGACGAGAAGTACGCGAACAGACCGGGCTGCTCATCCTGGACGCTCACGACGGACCGGTTGAACGGTTCGGCGATCTCGGTCTCGATGCGATTCGAGATCGGCGGCTGCGGCCCGAAACTGTCCAGATCGACCCGGCCGCGGGCTTCGATGGCGACGTTCTCGTCGGATGGCAGGGCAAGCGCCGGAGCGGCGGTCAGCAGCTGGGACAGAGGCAACAGCAGGGTGACGGCGGGTAGCAAGGCACGAAGTCGCATGGTCTTCTCCTGATTCGTCGACGCACCGTCAGGGCCGGAACAGCAGGGTCACGGGGACTCTCCGGACTGCGGCGCTGCCTGGACGATGTCCATCGGTCGGGTCTCGAAATCGGCGCGACATGACATTGGCGTCTGCCCCGCGCATTCTCGATGCCGAATCTATCGATCGAGAAGATTTCTCTCCATAGTCAATTTCTCATATCGACGATGACCGGTCGTCGCTGGCCGGCGACGCCGAGGGGCCGGCTTCAGCCGGCGGCGGTGACTGCAGCCGCGCGGCGAGCTCCAGCCGGGACCGAACGTCGAGCTTCCGGAAGATCGACTGGATCTGGTTGGCCACCGTGCGCTCGCTCGCCTCACGAACTTTGGCGATATGTGCGTTGGTGCTGCCGGCGACGATAAGCGCGGCGACCTCGCGTTCCGCCTCCGTGAGAACTTCCATGACCTCCGGGCGCACCAGCGGATAGCTGCCGACGAGCAGGTGCTCGCCGGCCAGTGCCACCTCGGCGAGCTTGGCGCGCAGCCCGGCGGGCGAGAAGAACGCGCCCAGCTGCACGCGGGACGGGAGGCCGAGCTTGTCCTGCGCGGCGGAGATGGCGTTGTCCACCGACGAGGGCGACAGGCCCAGGCGGTAGGCGATCTGCTTGGTCGTATGACCGAGCCCCAGGAACTCCGCGATCTGGCGCTCCCGCTCGGTGAGTCCGCGCGGATCGGGGTGCGCCGGGTCGTTGCGCACGGCGACCACGAAGCGCCTGCCGTCCGAATCGAAGCGGTCGACCAGAGACCAGCGACCCGACACCAGCGCCTCCCATTCGCCGAGCGAGGTGTCGGCATCGGCCCGGCCGGACTCGGTGCGGGCGCGGTCGATGGCGCGGACGGCTCCCTGCAGGCGGGTGCGAGCGGTGTCGGAGCGCGCCTTGTCCCGGGCGTCCTGGAGCTTGCCGCCGCCGTCGAAGATGGCCTCGACCCGCTCGTGATCGAGACTCCACGCCTCCAGGTTCTGCCGCAGCCGCAGGCCGGCCGCCATGTGGGCGACGATGCGGGACCAGCGGCGATTCTCCGCCGGGGTCGTCGTCTCCTCCGCGAACAGCGACGCGTTCAGCATGATGCCCAGGTCGCGCCCCGTGTGGCCGCACCAGCCGAACACGTCGCAGATCTGCCCGCCGGTGGATTCGAGGAACTTCTCGCGGGACCCGGGGAACCGCGCAAAGATGATCTCGCTCAAGGTGCCGCCCACGAATCCGCCGCGATAGAGGATGTCCAGTTCCGCCTCGGACGCTGCGGCGTTCGTGGCGCGTGTCGCCTCGGCGACGACGGGCGGACCGTTCACGGCAATGTCGAGCACGCGGTGCTTCGTCGGCGTGACCTCGAAGGTGAACAGGGAGATGGGGGAGCCGGGGCGATCCACCAGGGGGCCGGCGCAGTCCACGAGCGTCTGCAGCCAGGCCTCCGTCGGCCGTTCCAGGTCGTAGCTCGTCTCGAGCAGGGCGATCCAGTCTTTTCGCAGAGTCGTCACGATGCGCTCCAAGGGCAGGGCGCGGACCGCGAGGGGGTCGCGCCCCCGGGGTCGGCGGCGCGTGCAATCCACCAATCGAGGCTACCACGAGCGCTATGCCTTCGAAGGGCGCGTTATGTTACGGT
>CAZEDA010000216.1:0-6374 GCA_964510915.1 uncultured Rhodocyclaceae bacterium
CATCCCTTGGCGCGCTCTGGTCAGCAGCACGCGATAGGCGTTCTCGAGATAGCGTTGTCGTTCCGGCTTGTGGATTCGATTCCACTTGGTGCCGCGGAACTCCCTGTGCTGCCAGCCATCCGGTGCAAATCGCAGATCGCCGTCCCATACGACACAGACCCAGTCGAGTTCTAGACCTTGTACCTGAAACTCGGTGGCGACTTCCTCCAGATAGTAGGAGGATCGAACATCGTCCTTCCCGTCCAAGAACCACTTGACGGGATCTGTCTTGACCCGCACGTCAATGGCGTGGGGCTTCAGTCGCTCAGCCTGGGACGAGACGACAATGCCGTAACGCTCAGTGCCTCGAGCCCGCGCCTTCAGCCAAGTCTTGGCCTTGGCGAGGTCACGGGTGACCGCCATCGGATAGCGATCTGACATGTCGCGCAGAGTACGCCGAGCCGACTCAGAATCGAGCTCGAGAACTTGCTTCACAAACGCGCTCAGTTTCTCCGTCCTGAAGGAGCGCATTGAGGTCTCAAGGTGCAGCGAGGCGTTCTGTACTGTGCGGTTGTGGGACAGTGCGCGCTCTTGCAGTTCCGAGGTGCAGTTTCCGTCTTGGAA
Organism: uncultured Rhodocyclaceae bacterium; assembly: GCA_964510915.1. Lineage (GTDB taxonomy): Bacteria > Pseudomonadota > Gammaproteobacteria > Burkholderiales. The sequence goes on from CAZEDA010000216.1 coordinate 604, forward strand.
TAGCGCGGGAGACAGGTACACATCCCAATCTGAGAACCGCCTAAGCATCGCCTCAAGCCATTCGGAAATGCCCGCTTCGCCTGTATTGATCTCTTGCCCTGACCCGACCAAGCAGACGATGACCGCCCAATCCACATGGCGATCGAGGCAGGAGATAAGGAACGCCGGCTCCGACTCATCGAACTCGAGGACACCTTTCTTCTTCCGCATGAAGGCCGATGTTTGCTCGTGATTCCATGCCCGTTGTGCTTCGTCAAATAGAACGACATGCTCCGGAGGCGCTCCTCTGTCTCGCAGGCACTCATCACGGAAGTGATGTACGTTCTGAATGAATCCCTCGACCTCTTCCCTTGCGTCACCTTTTCGAACTGCTTTTCCAACTTGACGGGCGCGCTCTACGCGGTCTCGCACAAGGGCCTCCCGCAAGACGGCGACGAGCGGGCCGTTGCCGGACAGGAAGACGCTATATGTCGAAGCGCTCGAGTCCATGTGGCGGTTCGCAATGTCGAGGCCAACGAGTGTCTTCCCGGCGCCGGGGACTCCGGTGACGAAGCAAACAGACTTTCTTCCGTTGGCGCGTGAGTGTTGGATGACGCTCTCGATAGCCTCCACCGTGATTCGGAGATTCTTGGCGCCTGCATCATGGCGCGAGATCTCTGAGACAGAGTGCCCGGCATACAAGGCTCGTGCTGCTTCAACAATCGTTGGTGTTGGCAGGTAACGACCCTGTTCCCAAGTGTCGACGTCTATGTTCGGTCTGCCGCATCGATCAGTTGCTGCAGAGATGACGTCGGAGATTTGATGAGCGCTCGCCAGAACTGGCTGATGTGGTAGGGCGGGTGGTTCGGGGATGTCCAAATCCAAGGCGCCGGGGGCGGCGTTAGTGGCGACCAGAACTGGAACGATGGCAATGCCGTGGCTGGTGTCGTGGAAGTTCCGGAAGTCGAGTGCGTAGTCTAGGACTTGGTCGATAGCGGCTCGCGTGAAGGACTTTTCGCCGACCTTGAATTCGATGATGAAGAGGATCGGGCCGACGACCATGGCGACATCGACTCGTCGCCCGAGTCGGGGCACGGACAGCTCTAGGTACAAACGGCACGAGTCGGCGAACCGAGCAGGAATCGTGACTGACTTCAGAATCGCGATTTGCGATTCCCAAGCAACCTTTTGCGTGTGCTCTAGATCACCGCTCGTCTCGTGAGTCAGAGTCCCAAGAATGTGCGAATCGGCGTCGGCGCAAAACTGACGGAAGGAGTTCGCGTACATCCATCGGCGCATCCGATGCGTCTCAGGGCGGAGTGTCGAGGTCATTGCGTATCGTCTAGCGACCAGTTCGGGACGAACTGGATGAACAAGAAGAATACGTCGGATTGGGCGTCCGCCATGACCGGCTGCAGCGGTGGACGTGTAAGGCCGCGATCGGGAGGGCCGAACGCTGGTGCATACCAGGTTGGACCCAATGGGCAAGCGACGACTGGACTGCGGGGAATGTGGTGGGCAGTAGTGGGATCGAACCACTGACCCCTGCCGTGTGAAGGCAGTGCTCTACCGCTGAGCTAACTGCCCACCGAGAAGGACGCGGATTACACCATAGGCCCCCCGGGCCGGTCAATCGGTGCCCATCTGTCTGGAATGCTCACGTAGAATCAGGGGCTTTTCTGCCTCTGGTTCCGCACCCATGATCCGCACCCGCTTCGCGCCCAGCCCCACGGGCTACCTCCACATCGGCGGGGCCCGCACGGCCTTGTTTTCCTGGGCGTTTGCCCGTCGTCATGGCGGCACGTTCGTCCTGCGCATCGAAGACACCGACGTCGAGCGCTCCACGGCGGCCTCCACCCAGGCCATCCTGGACGCCATGGAATGGCTGGGGCTGGACTACGACGAGGGGCCGTTCTACCAGATGCAGCGGCTGGACCGGTACCGGGCCGTGGTGGACCAGCTCCTGGCCGAGGGCAAGGCGTACCACTGCTACGCCTCGAAGGAAGAGCTGGACACCATGCGGGAGCAGCAGCGCGCCGCCGGGCTCAAGCCCCGGTACGACGGCCGCTGGCGCCCGGAAAATGCCAAGGGCAAGACGCCCCCGGCCGGCGTGCAGCCGGTCATCCGCTTCCGCAATCCGGATTCCGGCGTGGTCACGTGGAACGACCTGGTCAAGGGCGACATCAGCTTCGCCAACGAGGAGCTGGACGACCTCGTCATCATGCGGGCGGACGGCGTGCCCACGTACAACTTCGGGGTGGTCATCGACGACTGGGACATGAACATCACCCACGTCATCCGCGGGGACGACCACGTCAACAACACGCCGCGGCAGATCAACATCTATCGCGCGCTCGGCGCCACGGTGCCGCACTTCGGCCACGTGCCGATGATCCTCGGGGAGGACGGCGAGCGCCTCTCCAAGCGGCACGGCGCGGTCAGCGTCATGCAGTACTTCGACGACGGCTACCTGCCCGAGGCCCTCAACAACTATCTCGCGCGGCTGGGCTGGTCCCACGGCGACGACGAGATGTTCTCCATGCAGCAGTTCGTGGAATGGTTCGATCTCGGCCACATCAGCCGCAGCCCGGCCAAGTTCAACCCCGAGAAGCTCCTGTGGCTCGACCAGCAGTACCTCAAGGCGGCGGACGACACGCGCCTTGCGGGGCTGACCACGCCTTTCCTGGAGCGGGATGGCTGCGACATCACCGGCGGGCCGGATCTCCCGCGCGTGGTGGCGCTGCTCAAGGAACGTGTGAACACGGTGGAAGAACTCGCGGATGCCGCGGTGTACTTCTACCGGGCCATGCACCCCACGGATGAGCTGCGCGCGCAGCACTACGCCGCGGGCCTGGGCCCGATGGTGGATTCGCTCGTGGCGCGCCTCGGCGGCATCGCGTGGGAGAAGCCCGCCATCAGCGAGGCCATCAAGGCCACGGTCACCGAGTTCGGGATGAAGATGCCCAAGCTCGCGATGCCGCTGCGGGTCATGGTCACGGGGGAGGCCCATACGCCCGCCATCGATGCTGTGCTGGAACTCCTCGGGCGCGACACCACGCTCGCCCGTATCGCGGCCGAGCGGCCGCACCTGCCTGCCTGATCGACCGCCCGATTCCCCCGGAGACTGTCTTGACCGCGAAACTGTTCGAACCGCTGGATATCGGCCCGGTGCACGTGCCCAACCGCATCGCGGTGGCGCCCATGTGCCAGTACAGCAGCCACGATGGCTGCGCCGAGCCCGACTGGCACACGCAGCATCTGATGACCCTCGCGATGAGCGGTGCGGGTCTCGTCATGCTCGAGGCCACCGCGGTGGAGCGTCTGGGGCGCATCACGCATCACTGCCTGGGGCTGTGGTCGGACGACACGCAGGCCGCGCTCGCGCGGGTGCTCGCGTCGGCGCGGCGTGTGGCGCTGCCCGGCACGCGCTTCGGCATTCAGCTCGGTCATGCGGGGCGCAAGGCGTCGGCGCAGCGCCCGTGGGAAGGCGGTCGTGCGCTCGATGCCAAGGCCGACCCCTGGCAGACCGTTGCGCCGTCCGCCGTGCCGTTCGCGGATGGCTGGCACACGCCCACCGAGCTGGACGAAGCCGGGCTGGCGCGTGTGCGAGATGCCTTCGTGCAGGCGGCGCGTCGCGCGGTGGCGCTCGGGCTGTCGGTCATCGAACTGCATGCGGCGCATGGCTATCTGCTGCATCAGTTCACTTCGCCCATCGCCAACAAGCGCACCGATCGTTACGGCGGCTCTCTGGAAAATCGGCTGCGCTTTCCGCTGGAAGTCGCGCATGCCGTTCGTGCTGTTCTGCCTGCGCACGTTGCACTCGGCGCTCGCATCACGGGGTCGGACTGGTCGGCGCAGGGCATCACGGTGGAAGAAGCCGTCGTGTTCGCGCGTGCCCTCAAGGCCGAAGGCGTGGACTACGTGTGCGTCACGAGCGGTGGCATCACGCTGGGCATTTCCATTCCCGTGGCGCCGGACTACCAGGTGCCGTTCGCGGAGCGCATCCGCAAGGAAGTCGGCATCGTCACGCGTGCGGTGGGTCTCATCGTCACGCCGTCACAGGCGGAAGCCATCGTGGCCAGTGGTCGTGCGGATCAGGTCGCGCTCGCGCGGGCATTTCTGGATAACCCCCGCTGGGGTTGGCACGCGGCAGAAATGCTCGGCGTGAAGCCCGTGTATCCGCCGCAGTACGACCGCCTGTCTGCCAGCAGCTGGCCGGGCTCTGCACTGCTGCGCGCACCCGTCGCGCAAAAGGTGTGAAGAACGCGCGGCTGCGGCCGTAGTTTCCCTCCAGTAAGGCGTTGCGGAATGCGATGGTTCCGCGAGGCGTCGTCGGTTTGAGACAGTCCTCGCTTCATCGCTCTGCAACGGCCGGCAAACACACTCTTTCGCATCCACCCCGCCGGCAGCGCATCGCCGGCCTACCCAGACTGGAGAGCTGTCTTGGCACTGTCACCCAAACTTCAGGCGCGCCTTCAGGACCTCGCGGAACTCGATCCCGAAGACCTGACTGGCTGGATGCATCTCTATGCGCATGAGGCGCAACAGATTCTCAAGATCGCGGAAGACGCCACGGCGCTCCATGCCATCCGCGTGCTGGTGCTGGAGCACAACCTGTCCGGCCCGGCGCTGAAGACCCTTCTGGCGAGTCCGACCACCGAGACGCTGCAGGGCATCGCGGGCCGCCGGGAAGAAGCGCCGGCTCCCGTGGCCGTCCCGGTAGAAAGCTGAGGCAATCCCGCGAGGACGTCAGGGTCCGGTGACGTCGAGCACCAGCCCTGCGTCGAAGTGGGCATTCTCCAGGCGCACGTTGTATCGCGCCGCCTCCGGCACCGGGCGCATCCAGTCGGATTCCCGGTAGCCCATCGGGTTGGCCACGACCCTCGTGCGGCCTGCCCGGTAGTCGAAGCTGTCGTGCGTGTGGCCGTGCACCCAGAGGTCCGAGTGGTCGAGCAGGGCGCCCAGGTTGGATGCGAAGGCGCCGCTCGCGAGATCCCGCGACCATCGCTCGTGCACGCTGCCGGGGTGGGGTGCATGGTGGGTGACCACCACGGTCGCGCCAGCATGCGGCGAGGCAAGTGTCCGCTCCAGGTACGCCCGCGCTTCCACGAACAGCTCCAGTGATCGCTCCGGCGTGAAGTTGCGCCTGCCGGACGTGATGGCGTGGTAGTCCATCATCACGCGCCTCGCAGCCTCCATCGAGGCCTCGCGCACATCCTTCCCGAACAACTCGAAGTCCGTCCACAACGTGGAGCCCACGAAGCGCACGCCGCCGATGACGGTGGTGTCGTTGTCGAGCAGCCGCACGTTGCTGCTGCGGGCGGAGCGCGCTCGCAGTTCGTCACGCAGCTTCTCGTGGTCGTGCCCGTAGAACTCGTGGTTGCCCGCCACGTACACCACCGGCTGATCGGGGAAGGTCCGCTCGGCCCACGCGAACGCGTCCAGGCCGGTGTGGATGTCTCCCGCCAGCACCACCACATCGGCATTCGTGGCGGGCGGGGCCCACGGCGGATGCCGATCGGCAAACTCCAGGTGCAGGTCGGAGAGCAGGTGGATCTTCATCGGTGGTGTCAGCGCAGCGGGTCGGCGTCGAGCCGGGCGATCCAGCCTTCCAGACCGCCGGCGGTGGCGGGGTAGCGGGCCATCACCAGCGGGTCGTGCCCGGGGATGATGTGCGCGGGAGAACTCGCGAGCTTGCGCAGCCGGCCGAAGCCTTCGAGCATGCGTTCGAGGTCGTGCACGATGGGGAAGGCGCGGTCGGTCTCCATGTGCGCGTAGAAGTGGCTGGTGTC
>CAZEDA010000217.1:0-6346 GCA_964510915.1 uncultured Rhodocyclaceae bacterium
GACGAGTTCCAGGTCTGGAACGGCGCGCTCACCGCAAGCGAGGTCCGCAACATCTTCACCAATCAGGGCGCGGGGAACAACTACGACGGTACGCGGCGGGCGGCAGTCAATTGCGGCCCGAGCCGCTTCTCCGTGACGGCCTCGGCCACGGCGAGTACCTGTGCTGCGCACAGCGTGACGATCTCCGCACTGGATTCGGGCGGCAGCGTCGTCACGAGCTACACGGGGACCATCAACCTCACGACCAGCACGGGACGGGGGGCGTGGGCGGCGGGCCCGTCGTCGGGAACCGTGACGGAAACCGGGACTGCCAACGACGGCGCCGCGAGCTACACGTTCCGGGCCGCGGATCTCGGCAGCGTCACGCTACTGCTCACGAACCAGAGTGCCGACACGCTGACCATCACCGCGACGGACAGCACCAACAGCACAGTCAACGGCGTTTCGAGTTCTGTGGCCTTTCGCGACAACGCCTTCGTGATCACCGCCACCGACAGCCTGAGCACGACGGCTGTGGCGGCCCGGCCCCACGCCATGACCGTGACGCTGTTCCGGCGCGACACGTCCCTGCCGACGCCCAACTGCTCCATCGCGACGAACTACACCGGGGCTCGAAATCTGAAGGCGTGGTACACGACCGACACAAGCCATCCCGCCGGGGCGAGCGCGCCGGCAATCAACGGCGGCACTGCGCTGGGCACGGCCGTGCCCGGCGCCAACAATGTGGCACTGACATTCACCGCTGGCGTGGCAACGTTCAACCTCACCACCACGGATGTCGGCAAGTACACCGTGAGCCTGCGCGACGACTCGCGCACGTTCGCGGGGGCGGTGAACATCGATGGCACGTCGCCGACGCTCACCGTGCGGCCGTTTGCGATCGCGATCACCGGCGTTGCCAAAGGCACCACTGCCAATCCGGAAGGAACGGCCACGAGCGGCAGCCGCTTCGTGGCGGCGGGTGACACGTTCAGCGCCACGGTGGGCGGGTATCTGTGGGCCACAGGCGATGACGCCAACAACGACGGCACCCCCGATTCCGGCGCCAACATCCTGAACAACGGGCTCGCGCCGCGATTCGCCTGGGCGACGACGCTTTCCCCGGTCAACACGTCCGGTCTGTTCACGCCCAGCGGCGGGACGCTCGGCACGCTGGGCGGTACCACCAGCATAGCGTCGACGAGTTTCTCCGGCGGCTCCGCCACGGTGTCGAACCTGACGTACAGCGAGGCCGGTAGTGTCGGCATCACGGCGACGGCGACCAGCTACCTCAACACGAGCGGCGTCACGCTCACCGGAACCGTGGTGAACGCCACTACAGGACAGACTGCCCGCGTCGGGCGCTTCTATCCGAGCCACTTTGCGCTGGCGAGCGGTGCGACCGTCACGCCGTCCTGTTCGAGCGGCGGCTTCACGTACATGGGTGAGCCGGCGCTCGGCGTGCGGTTCACCGTCGAGGCGCGCAATCTCGCCGATGCGGTCACCACCAACTATCGCGCGTCGGTCTACACCGTGGGGACGGTGAGTGTCGTCGCCGAGAACGCCGATGCCGGCACCGATCTTGGCGCCCGCGTGACCGGACTGCCTGCCGCGACCTGGACCCTGGGGCAGTACGCGGTCAACGCCACGGGGGCGACGTTCTCGCGACCGGCCTCGCCGGACGGGCCATTCGATTCGCTGGTTCTGGGGGTCACCGTCACCGATGGCGACGGGGCCGTGCTCGCCAGTCGTGACATGAACGCGGCGACGGCCGGCGCCTGCTCGAGCGCCTGCACGGCGCGGGCCCTCAACGCGTCTTCGGCGACCCGGGTCCGATTCGGACGATTGCGGGTCGGCAGCGCCTTGGGTTCTCCCCAGCTGGAACTGCCGGTGCCGCTGACCGCCGAGTTCTGGAACGGGGTCGGGTTCGCCACGAACAGCCTGGACAGCTGCACACGCCTCACCAATACCCAATTCGCATTTTCGAACTACAGGGCACCGCTCGCCGCGTGTGCCTCGTCGGGCAGCCCTACAGGCAGTAACGGCATTGTGTTCTCCTCGGGCCGCGGGACATTGCGCCTCAGCCGCCCGGCAACCACCGGCTCGGTGGATCTGACGCCCAATCTCGGCGCCTCCGCGAGCGGCAACACCTGCAGCGGCGGCGCCTCTTCCGCCGCGACGGCGGCGTCCCGGACGTGGCTCCAGGGCAACTGGGGCGCATCCACGTACGACCGCAACCCGACGGCGCGGGCGGTATTCGGCCTGCATAACCGTTCCCAGGACGTTATTTTCTCAAGGGAGTCGTACTGACAGTCGTAAATGTTCGTGCCGGGCTTTATGCCCATGGATTATCGCGAACCGACGACCGTGAAGCTCTCCCGAACCCGCACTGCCCAGGCTGCCTGGACCGCCATCGCCCTCGACGGCAGGCGGCTGGACGTCGCGCGCATGCACACGGGTGTCGGCCAGCGTCCCCGGCTTGCCGTGTTCTCCTCCGTCCAGTGCGAGCCGGAAGCGGTCGCCACGCTGCGTCGCGTGGCGAAGGATCTCCGGATCGAGAAGGACCGGATCAGCGCGCTCCTGCCCCACGGCGACTACGACCTGCTGCCCGTCGAGGCTCCGGATGTTCCGGCCGAGGAACTGCGCACAGCCGTTCGCTGGCGGTTGAAGGACGTTCTCGAGTACCCGCCGGAAGCCGCGACGATCGATGTGCTGCCCCTGCCGCAGTCTCCCTCGCCGGCCGGCCGCGCCGCGCAGCTGATTGCCGTGGCGACCCGCAGCGAGCGCATCGCCTCCTGCATCGAGCTGTTCGACACCGCCCGACTGGGCCTGTCGGCCATCGACATCCAGGAGATGGCTCAGCGCAACGTGGCGGCTCTCTTCGAGGAAGGCGAGCGCGCGGTGGCGATGGTGTCGTTCAGCGAGAAGCGCGGCCTGCTCACCGTTTCGGCCAAGGGTCAGCTCTATCTCGCGCGCAATCTCGAAATCGGGACCGAGGTCATCGAGCGGACTGCCGCCGAGGCGAGATCGGGGCTGATGGACCGTCTCGCCCTCGAATTGCAGCGGTCGCTGGATCACTTCGACCGTCAGTTCGGCGGCCTCCAGGTATCGCGGCTGCTCGTGGTGCCGTTCGCGCAGGCCGACGCCTTGCGGGTCGTTCTCGCGGAAAGCCTTTACGTCGCCGTGGAGATCCTCGATCTCGCACGTGTCATCGATCTCGATGGTGTCCCGGCACTGCGTGATCCCGAAGCCCAGGGGCGCCACGTGCGGGTCCTCGGCGCAGCGCTGCGGAGCCTCTGAGTCATGCGGCACGAGATCAACCTCTTCGACCCGACGCTGCGCAAGCCGCGCGTGTTCCTGCCGTCGGGCCAGGTCGCCGCAGGCTGGATGACATTCGCGTTCCTGCTGCTGGCGGTGTATGGATGGCAGGCCTACTCCTGGCAGCGACTGCAGCAGGAACAGCGCGCCGCCGGCGCGGCACTCTCGGCGTTGCAGGAGGAAGTGAAGAAGGTCTCGCAGAGCCTGTCGGCCCGAAAGCCCTCGCCCGAGGCCAGTGCCCGGGTGGAGGAAAGCGAGGCCGGGCTGCAGGCGAGGTCGCAGGTGCTCGAGCGGCTTCGTCGCGGGGATCTGGGCAGCCGGGACGGTCATTCCGCCCTGCTGCAGTCGCTCGCACGCAATGCGGTCCCGGGGCTGTGGCTCACGGCGATCACGGTGAAGGGTGCCGGGTCCGATGTGCTGCTGGTCGGTCGCACCGCGGATCCCGCCCTGCTGCCCGAGTACCTTGCCAGGCTCGGAAAGGACGCGCCGCTGCAGGGCCACGCGTTCAATGCGCTGGAGGTGACCCGGCCGCTGGAGGAAGACGCCGCCCCGGCGGCTGGCCCGCGACCCGCCGCCCCGCGACCGGCTGCTTTCCTGGAGTTCCGGGTCGCGTCCCGTCCTGGTGAAACCGCAGCCGGAGGCACGCGATGAACGCCCGCTGGCGCAAGCTCGCCGCCCGACTGGACGCCCTCGCGAATCGCGAGCGGGCGATGGTGTTCTTCGGCGGGATGGCGATGATCTTCCTCGTGCTGTGGGTTGCCGCCATCGAACCCGTCGCGAAGAAGGTCACGACCCTTCGCGCGGACGTCACCGCGCGGCAGGAGACGCTGCGGACCTTCTCCGCGCAGAAGGCCGAGCTGGAGGCCCAGCTGCGTCGGCATCCCGACGAAGCGCTGCTGTCCCGGCTGGCCGATCTGGAAAAGAACATGGCCGAGGTCGATGGTGCCATCCGGGACATGAACGTGGGCCTGGTGTCGCCGGAGCGCATGGTGTCGCTGGTCCGCGATCTGGTGTCGCAATCCCCCGGCATTGCCCTGCGTTCCCTCAAGACGCTGCCGGCCGAACCCTTCGACGGCGGGGAATCGGGAACCGAGGTTGCCGCCGCCGGCGAGACGAAGGCGAGGACCACGACGGCTTCGCTGTACAGGCACGGCGTCGAGCTCACGGTGGAAGGTTCCTACCCCGCGCTGCTCGCCTACTGCCGCCGGCTGGAGGCGCTTTCGGTGCGAGCCATGTGGAATCGCACGCATCTCGATGCCGCCCGCTATCCGACCGTCGTGATGACGCTGACCCTCTACACCCTGAGCATGGACCGCACATGGATGACCCTGTGACCCGAAACGCGATGGCCAACGTGCTGTGTCCCCTCGTGATCGCGCTCGCCGCGAATCCGGTGGTGGCCGAGGATCTTCCGGACCCGATGCGACCGGCGGTTGCGGCCGCGCGGCCGGACTCGGATCCGGCGAATGCCGCCGTGGGCGACCTCGTGCTGCAGTCCGTTCTCGTGTCCTCCCAGCGCCGGGTGGCCGTGATCAGCGGCCAGGTGGTGCCATTGGGCGGGCGGATCGATGCCTGGCGTCTGGTCCGGCTCACCGAGTCCCAGGCCTGGCTGCGGGGACCGGAGGGCGAGCGAATGCTGGATCTGTATGGCGCTGCGGCGCGTCAACTGGTCAAGTCCGCCCCGGTTGCGCCGTTGAAGCGAACAAGACCCCAACGAACCGACGGTTCCTGATGCGATATCGGCATGTCATGAACGGCTACCAGACGACCTGGATCCTCGCGATCCTGATCGCCGTGGTGCTATCCGGCTGCGGCAGCTTCCAGCCCCGTGCCGGCAAGACGCTGGACCGCATCGACGGCGAGCTTGCCGACGGACTCTCCAACCGCAAGCCCGTGCGCGAGCCGGACGCGGTGTCGCAGGCACTGCTGCCACCGGTGGTGATCGAGATGCCGAAGGCGCAGGGGCGCCCTGCCGAGCCACGCTTCGATCTCAATGTGGCGAACGCGCCGGCACCGCAGGTGCTGATGGCGATCGTGCAGGGCACGCGCTACAGCATGGTCGTCCATCCCGGCATCAAGGAGAACATCTCCATCGCGCTGAAGGACGTCACCGTTCCCGAGGCGCTCGAGACGGTGCGCGACCTCTACGGCTATGACTTCCGCATCCAGGGCGGACGGATCCTGGTGCAGCCGCCGGAGATCCAGACGCGCGTGTTCCAGGTGAACTACCTGATGACGCAGCGCCGCGGGCGCAGCGACGTGAGGGTCACTTCCGGCGCCATCTCGGACTTCGTCTCCCCGGGGGCCGGCATGCCGGGCACCGGGCTGCCGGGCATGCCCGGCGGAACGCCCTCGCCGGGCATTCCCGCAACACCTGGCGCCCTGCCGGGCGGTGCGGGCGCCGCCTCCCAGGCTGTCGTCGGCAGCCGCGTCGTGACGACCACGGACAGTGACTTCTGGCGCGAACTGAGCGAGGCGCTGCAGGCGATCGTCGGCAAGGACGAGGGCCGGCACGTGGTGATCAGCCCGCAGTCGGGCGTGATCGTCGTGCGTGCGCTGCCCGCTGAGATCCGCTCGGTGGAAAACTATCTCCGCGCTACCCGGCTCGTGCTCGAGCGCCAGGTGATGCTCGAGGCGAAGATCATCGAGGTCGAACTGTCCGACGGCTACCAGGCAGGCATCAACTGGGCTGCGTTCCGGGCAGGCGACAACAGCCGGTTCGGCGGTGGCGTGATCTCCCCGGGTGCGACGCTCAGCACGCAGGGCGAGATTTCCTCTCCCACCGCCCGCGCGCCGGACGGCAGCATCTCCGCCAACTCCGCGCTCACGTCCACACCCGGAAAGCCGGGACTGCTCGACGCGGGCATCGGCGTGCCGGGATCGGTGTTCGGCTTAGCGTTCCAGACCAACAACTTCGCGTCGCTCCTGTCGTTCCTGCAGACGCAGGGCAACCTGCAGGTGCTGTCGAGCCCGCGCATCGCAGCGCTCAACAATCAGAAGGCCGTGCTCAAGGTCGGCAACGACGAGTTCTTCGTGACGAACGTCACCA
>CAZEDA010000218.1:0-6342 GCA_964510915.1 uncultured Rhodocyclaceae bacterium
GGCGCTGAACTGGTCGGCATGGAAGACCTCGCCGAGCAGGTGAAGGGCGGCACCATCGATTTCGACGTGTGTATCGCGGCGCCGGATGCCATGCGCGTGGTCGGTGCGCTGGGCCAGATCCTCGGTCCGCGCGGCCTGATGCCGAACCCCAAGGTCGGCACGGTGACGCCCAACGTCGCAGAAGCGGTCAAGAACGCCAAGGCTGGTCAGGTGCAGTACCGCACCGACAAGGCCGGGATCATCCAGTGCACGATCGGCCGGGCGTCGTTCGAGTCGGCTGCACTGCGTGAAAACCTGCTGGCCCTGATCGACGCGCTGAACAAGGCGCGCCCGGCCGCGGCGAAAGGCATTTATCTGCGCAAGATGTCCATCAGCAGCACGATGGGCGTCGGCGTGAGAGTGGATCAGTCGAGCCTGCAGCAGCAGGCCTGACGACAGGCATGAGCCCGCCATCGCACTGCGGTGGCGGCAGTACTTTGGGGTCGGCCGGACAGTCGAGCGTCCGGGCCGGCGCGTCAAAGACCGTAGGAGCGCCCCCGGCGCTTAATCGGGTTCGCGGAAGACCGGCAGCATCGGTCGACACGATCCAGTCCTACGCAGACGGTGTGCCCGAAGCGGGATGTGATTTGCGGAGGCGTGATGCAGCGGTATGCGCCCCCCGAGGATGCAAACCTGAACGACGGTCGCCGTAACAGGGGAAGTCGGAGAGACGCGGGCGTTGCCCGGGGCTTTTCCGGTTTCGTGTGACAAGCGTAAGGAGGCAAGACCTTGGGTCTGAATCTGGAGCAGAAAAAAGCGGTAGTGGCTGATGTCAGCTCCCAGGTGGAGAAGGCACAGGCCATCGTCGTCGCCGAGTACCGCGGCATCGAAGTGGGTGACATGACCAAGCTGCGCGCCAAGGCGCGGGCGTCGGGCGTGTACCTGCGGGTGCTGCGCAATACGCTGGCACGCCGCGCCGTTGCCGGAACGCCGTTCGCCGGGTTGGCCGACCAGATGGTCGGACCGCTCGCCTACGGTATTTCGAGTGACCCCGTGGCGGTGGCCAAGGTGATGCACGAGTACGCCAAGGCGAACGACAAGTTCGTCATTCGTGGCGGGGCGATGCCCAATGTGGTGATGAGTGCAAAGGACGTCGCGTCCCTCGCCTCGCTGCCCAGCCGCGAAGAGTTGCTGTCCAAACTGTTGGGAACCCTGCAGGCGCCGGTCGCGCAGTTTCTGCGCACCCTCAACGAAGTGCCGACGCGCTTCGTTCGTGGCCTCGCTGCCGTTCGCGACAAGAAGTCGGAAGAGCAACCGGCGTAGGTCGGTCGGTCACGCAGTCAACATCAAACTCCGCCGGACCGGTTGCACAGCGACCCCCGGCACTGGAAATCAGGAGCACTTTGCATCATGGCAATTTCGAAAGCTGAAGTCCTCGACGCGATCGCGAACATGACCGTCCTCGAGCTCTCCGAGCTCATCAAGGAAGCGGAAGAGAAGTTCGGCGTGTCCGCCGCGGCTGCCGCGGTTGCGGTCGCTGCCCCGGCTGGCGGTGGCGCTGCCGCCCCGGCCGCGGAAGAGAAGACCGAATTCACGGTCATCCTCGCCAAGACCGGCGACAACAAGGTCAACGTCATCAAGGCCGTTCGCGAAATCACGGGCCTCGGCCTGAAGGAAGCGAAGGACCTCGTGGATGGCGCGCCGAAGCCCGTGAAGGAAGCGGTGCCGAAGGCGGAAGCCGAATCGATCGCGAAGAAGCTCACCGAAGCTGGCGCGACCGCGGAAATCAAGTAATCGGAGCCACCGCGCACCGACCAACGGGCTGGCGGGAGACCGCCGGCCTGTTGGCGCTTCTGGGAGCAGCTGACATCACACAACGAATTCTCGCAGACAGGGCCGCGTCAAAGACCCAGGTCACCGCCGCCAGCGAGCAGTCCGTCGTGTCATGCCTGTTGTATCCGTTGTTCCTGTCGTACCAGCACGGCACCGCCGTGTCCTTCAACTCGCCCGTGGAGTGCCCATGAGCTATACCTTCACCGAGAAGAAACGAATCCGGAAGAGTTTCGCCAAGCGCGACGTCGTGCAGGAAGTGCCGTACCTGCTCGCCACGCAGATCGAGTCCTATGCGCAGTTCCTGCAGGCCGAGACTTCGGCCGAGGCGCGCAAGAACCAGGGCTTGCAGGCCGCGTTCACGTCCATCTTCCCCATCGTTTCCCACTCGGGCAATGCCAGGCTCGACTACGTCAGCTTTGCGCTCGGGACGCCACCGTTCGACGTCAAGGAATGTCAGCAGCGCGGACTCACGTTCGCGGCGCCGCTCCGGGCGAAGGTGCGTCTCACCATCATGGACAAGGAAGCACCCAAGCCCACGGTGAAGGAAGTGAAGGAGCAGGAGGTCTACATGGGCGAGATCCCGCTCATGACCGACACCGGTTCCTTCATCATCAACGGCACCGAGCGCGTCATCGTGTCGCAGCTGCACCGCTCTCCCGGCGTGTTCTTCGAGCACGACCGCGGCAAGACGCACAGCTCCGGCAAGCTGCTGTTCTCCGCGCGGATCATTCCCTACCGCGGCTCCTGGCTCGACTTCGAGTTCGACCCGAAGGACTACCTGTACTTCCGCGTGGACCGTCGGCGCAAGATGCCCGTCACGATCCTGCTGAAGGCCATCGGCATGACGCCGGAACAGATCCTGAACCAGTTCTTCGCGTTCGACACGTTCTACCTGTCGCCGGAGCAGGTGCAGTTCGAACTGGTGCCGGAGCGGCTCCGTGGCGAGATCGCCCGGTTCGACATCGTCACGCCCCAGGGCAAGGCGATCGTCCAGAAGGACAAGCGGATCACCGCCCGTCACGTGCGCGAGATGGAGCAGGCGAACCTTACCCAGGTCACGGTGACCGATGACTTCCTGCCCGGCCGCGTGCTGGCGCACAACGTCATCAATCCGGACACGGGCGAGATCGTCGCGAATGCGAACGACGAACTGACGCCCGACCTGATCGCCAAGCTGATCGCGAACGGCGTGAAGACCATCAAGACGCTGTTCGTGAACGATCTCGACCAGGGTCCGTTCATTTCCCAGACCCTGCGCATCGACGACACCGTCGACCAGATGACCGCCCAGGTGGCCATCTACCGCATGATGCGTCCGGGGGAACCGCCCACGGAAGATGCCGTGCGTACGCTGTTCCACGGTCTGTTCTATTCGGAAGAGCGCTACGATCTTTCCGCCGTCGGCCGGATGAAGTTCAACCGCCGCGTCGGCCGGGAAGAGCTGCTCGGTTCCGGGACGCTGTCCAACGACGACATCATCTCCGTCATCCGCATTCTCGTGGAGCTTCGCAACGGTCGCGGCGAGATCGATGACATCGATCACCTCGGCAATCGTCGCGTCCGCTCCGTCGGCGAACTCGCGGAGAACCAGTTCCGCGCGGGTCTCGTGCGCGTGGAGCGTGCGGTGAAGGAACGCCTCTCGCAGGCCGAGTCCGAGAATCTGATGCCGCACGACCTCATCAACGCCAAGCCGGTGAGTGCAGCGGTGCGCGAGTTCTTCGGGTCCAGCCAGCTGTCGCAGTTCATGGACCAGACCAACCCGCTGTCGGAAGTCACCCACAAGCGCCGCGTGTCCGCTCTCGGACCGGGCGGTCTCACGCGGGAGCGCGCAGGCTTCGAAGTGCGTGACGTGCATCCCACCCACTACGGCCGGGTGTGCCCGATCGAGACGCCGGAAGGCCCGAACATCGGCCTGATCAACTCGCTGGCCCTGTATGCGCAGACCAACGAGTACGGTTTCCTCGAGACGCCGTATCGCGTCGTGCGCGACACCCACGTGACCGAAGAGATCCACTTCCTGTCCGCGATCGAGGAAGGTCACTACATCATCGCCCAGGCGAACGCGACCGTGGACGAGAAGGGCAAGCTCATCGACGAGCTGGTGTCCTGCCGCAATCACAACGAATTCGCGCTGTCCTCGCCCGACAAGGTGCAGTACATGGACGTCGCGCCGTCGCAGATCGTGTCCGTGGCGGCCTCGCTGATTCCGTTCCTCGAGCACGATGACGCGAACCGCGCCCTGATGGGTTCGAACATGCAGCGTCAGGCCGTGCCCTGCCTGCGTGCGGAGAAGCCTCTGGTCGGAACCGGCATCGAACGTACCGTGGCGGTTGACTCCGGCACGGCGGTCCAGGCTCGCCGGGGTGGCATCGTTGATTACGTGGACGCCGGCCGTATCGTCGTCCGTGTGCACGACGAGGAAACCGGCGCGGGCGATGTCGGTGTGGATATCTACAACCTCACCAAGTACACCCGCTCCAACCAGAACACCAACATCAACCAGCGTCCGATCGTGAAGGCGGGAGACGTGATCGCCCGTCGTGACGTGATCGCCGATGGCGCCTCCACGGACATGGGCGAGCTCGCGCTCGGTCAGAATCTGCTGGTCGCGTTCATGCCCTGGAACGGGTTCAACTTCGAGGATTCGATCCTCATCTCGGAGCGGGTCGTTGCGGAGGACCGGTTCACCTCGATCCACATCGAGGAACTCTCGGTCGTCGCCCGTGACACCAAGCTCGGGCCCGAGGAAATCACCCGCGACATCTCGAACCTGTCCGAAGCGCAGCTCGGTCGTCTCGACGAATCCGGCATCGTCTACATCGGTGCGGAAGTGGAGGCGGGCGACGTGCTGGTGGGCAAGGTCACGCCCAAGGGCGAGACGCAGCTCACGCCGGAAGAGAAGCTCCTCCGAGCGATCTTCGGCGAGAAGGCCTCCGACGTTAAGGACACCAGCCTGCGCGTGCCTTCGGGCATGTCCGGCACGGTGATCGACGTCCAGGTGTTCACGCGGGAAGGCATCGAGCGCGACAAGCGCGCCCAGCAGATCATCGACGACGAACTGCGCCGCTACAAGACGGACCTCCACGACCAGCTTCGTATCGTGGAAGCCGACGCCTTCGAGCGGATTTCGCGGATGCTGGTGGGCAAGGTCGCCAACGGCGGACCGAAGAAGCTCGCCAAGGGCACCAAGATCACCAAGGAGTACCTGGACGACGTCGAGCGCCATTCCTGGTTCGACATCCGTCTGACGGACGACGACGCCCAGGCGCAGCTCGAGCAGCTGAAGGACGGTCTCGCCCAGAAGCGCACCGAGTTCGATGCCGCCTTCGAAGAGAAGAAGCGCAAGCTGACCAGCGGTGATGAACTGCCCCCGGGCGTTCAGAAGATGGTGAAGGTGTATCTGGCCGTCAAGCGTCGCCTGCAGCCGGGTGACAAGATGGCCGGCCGCCACGGGAACAAGGGCGTGATCTCGAAGATCGTTCCGATCGAGGACATGCCGCACATGGCCGACGGCACGCCGATGGACATCGTGCTGAATCCGCTGGGCGTGCCTTCGCGGATGAACGTGGGCCAGATTCTCGAGACGCACCTCGGCTGGGCGGCGAAGGGCCTGGGTCATCGCATCAATGCCATGCTGACCGCGCAGGCCAAGGCGGGCGAGCTGCGCAAGGTGCTGGAGACGATCTACAACTCCAGCGGCCGTTCCGAGCAGATCGCCACGCTCGAAGACGGCGACGTGATCGAGCTCTGCCGCAACCTGGTGAAGGGCGTGCCGTTTGCCACCCCGGTGTTCGACGGGGCGACGGAAGCCGAGATCAAGCTGATGCTGGATCTCGCGGGGCTGCCGAAGTCCGGCCAGATCGCCCTGTACGACGGCCGGACGGGCGAGTCCTTCGAGCGCCCGGTGACGGTCGGCTACATGCATATGCTGAAACTGCACCACCTCGTGGACGACAAGATGCACGCCCGTTCCACCGGACCGTACTCCCTGGTCACCCAGCAGCCGCTGGGCGGCAAGGCGCAGTTCGGCGGCCAGCGTTTCGGCGAGATGGAAGTGTGGGCGCTGGAAGCTTACGGCGCGTCCTACACGCTGCAGGAGATGTTGACGGTCAAATCCGACGATGTGACCGGCCGCACCAAGGTCTACGAGAACATCGTCAAGGGCGAGCACAAGATCGATGCGGGCATGCCCGAGTCGTTCAACGTGCTGGTGAAGGAAATCCGCTCGCTCGCCATCGATATCGATCTGGATCGGTACTAAGGAGTCGCACATGAAAGCGCTACTCGATCTGTTCAAGCAGGTCACGCAGGAAGAAGAGTTCGACGCTATCAAGATCGGGCTCGCCTCGCCCGAGAAGATCCGGTCGTGGTCCTACGGGGAAGTCAAGAAGCCCGAGACCATCAACTACCGGACCTTCAAGCCCGAACGCGACGGTCTGTTCTGCGCGAAGATCTTCGGCCCGGTCAAGGACTACGAGTGCCTGTGCGGCAAGTACAAGCGCCTCAAGCACCGCGGTGTCATCTGCGAGA
>CAZEDA010000219.1:0-6320 GCA_964510915.1 uncultured Rhodocyclaceae bacterium
CCTCGTTGTTGAAGTACTTCACCGTCTCGTAGTTGAGCAGGCTGTCGATCGCGCGGGAGTTGGCTTTCGAATCGAGTTCGTTCGCGCGCTTGCGGATCTCCATGCGCCATTCGGTGATGAAGATCGACCAGGCGATGTAGATCACGACGGCGCCGAAGGTCACGGCGGCAAAGCGCCAGTCGAACTTCTTCAGCAGCACGACGGCAACGAGCGTGAACTCCAGGATCACCGGAATGATCGAGAACAGCATGTAGGACAGCAGCGACGAGATGCCGCGCGTGCCTCGTTCGATATCTCGGGAGACGCCGCCGGTCTGGCGCTCGAGATGGAAGCGAAGACTGAGCGAATGAAGGTGCCGGAAGACTTCCAGCGCGACTCGCCGGATCGCACGCTTCGCCACCCGGACGAACACGACATCGCGCAGCTCCGCGAACAGCGTCGTCGACAGCCTGAGCAATCCGTACATGACCAGGAGCGCCACGGGCAGGACCACCGCCGCGCGGCTGGGATCGAGCGAATCGACGATCTCCTTCATCACCAGCGGCACGCCTACAT
Source organism: uncultured Rhodocyclaceae bacterium (assembly GCA_964510915.1). GTDB lineage: Bacteria > Pseudomonadota > Gammaproteobacteria > Burkholderiales. The sequence goes on from CAZEDA010000219.1 coordinate 556, forward strand.
TCGCGACCTTCGCGGCGGCGAGGAAGACGAGCGCGACCGCGACGCGGGCCTTGAACTCCAGCAGATACGGAAGCAGCCGGCCGACGACCCGCCAGTCGCCGCGCGGGGTCGTGCCCTTGGCGTTGGCGGATGGGAGGGACAGGGATGCGCTACCGTGCGGGCTCATGGGCGGGGGACATGGGGACGAAAGGACCAAAGAAAAGGGGCGCGACCGACAGCGCGCCCCGCCTCGAACGACAAAGGCATGTCGCCGCGCGACGCGCGGCTCGTGCCTTCACCGATCAGTATCGCAGATTACCAGCGGTATCCCTGCGAGAAGCCGAAACTGAAGCCAGAGCCCCCGCGCAGCGGCGCCGAGTTCCACCCCCAGCCTGAATAGACGCCGGGGAAGGCGGGCCCCCACATGAAGGCGCCATAGGGCTGCCAGAACGGGTCATACCAGCCTGTCCGGGGGATCGGACCGAACCCGTGTCCGTAACCGAACCCCAGCCAGGAACGCTGCCGGGCCGCTTCCCGCTGGGCGCGCTGCATCCGGAGATCGGTCTGTGTCGGCGCTCTGGCGGCCGCCGCGGCGGCGGTGTCAAAGCGCTCTACGGGAGGTTGCGCGGGAGCCACGTCGGCGCCGCCGGCAACCGCGCGGCCGTACCACTCCACGGACTCGCGACTTTCCGCTTCCGTCGCGCGCGCGCCGCCCAGCAGCTTGGACAACTCCAGCTGGGCTTGCGGATGGCCGCGTTCGGCCGCCATCCGGTACCAGCGCTTCGCCTCCTCGTCGGAGCGGGCAACACCATCCCCCCGCGCAAAGGCGTGACCCAGTCGCAAGGCCGAATCCGCATTGCCCTGCTCTGCGGCGAGACGCCGCCAGCGGATCGCCTGCTCGGCATCCCGGGGCGTGCCCAGGCCGCGCTCGTGCAGGTCGGCGAGCGTCGCCGCGGCACGGCTGTCGCCGCCGTCTGCAGCCTCGACCAGCAGACGGATCGCAAGCGGGAAGTCACGGCGCTGAAGGGCGGACGACGCCGCATCGAAATCGGCGAGGGCGCCGGACAGCGGCAGGAAGACGATGAGCCACAACCACCCTCGGCACGGCAGACGCATGGATGCCTCCTGAGAGAACAAAGCGACGGCGGAACGCCCGCTGCGCCTGTCGGAAACGACAACGCTCGCGCCGTCAGTTTGCCGACAGAAGTTTCGACCTCGGGACGGAGACGGAATTCCTCGGAGCGGGATCGATCGATCTGCGCACCCGCGCAAATCGACAAAGATCCACCGCTGCCCGTCGGCAGGGACGCCGGTCAGGCGAGGACGACGAGCAGACTGACGAACCCGCCGGCCAGCATCAGGCCGGCCAGCACGTAGACGGACGCGTGCGGCTGAGGCCGCCCGACGTAGACGTGTATCGCGGCGACGGGCATGTTCCGCCCCACCGCGCTCGACCCGGACATGCCCTTGAGGCGATAGCGTCCAGGCAGATCCACCCGGAAGCGCTCGACCGACACCGCGTCGTCGAGGAGACCACGACTCTCCTCGGGGAGAACGTCCCGGGTCCAGAGCCAGGTTCCCTCGCGCTCAAGTTCGACGCGCAGCCCCTGCCGCACCCGACCGCCCGGCCCGAGGTAAGCCGACACCTCCACCGGACTCATGCGCGGGTCGAGGTCGAACACGGCCTCGCCCGGGACACGGCACTTCGCGACCAAGCGTCCGCCGAAGAGGTTGGTGTAGGCGAAATAGCCGACCGCGAGCAGGAAACCGCCCAGCGTGACGAAGAAGAGAATGATGGGTGCGAACATCGACTCGGATCGGGGTGCCGTTTCGGGCCGGCACCTGCTCGGTTGTCAGGTCTCGTGGATAGGAGGCGCCTAGCGTCGGCGCCGGACCCGCACGCGCACCGGCACCAGCGCCTGCTCGGACCGCGCCGGCGCGGGACGCAGCGCGGCTTCGATGAGGAGGAACAGTTTTCCAAGCAAGGCGACGATGGGCATGGCGGGCTCCTGGGCGGCGATGCGCGACCTCCGGATCGGGGTCTGCCTTACCCCTGACGCAGGTAGCATGCCATCAGGTCCCACGGTGGGGGCTGCGGCGCGCGCGCAGGACGCGAGCCCGCGATCCCGCGTCACGACGGGGTTCGCCTCCCCCTGCCAACGAGGCGCTCCGGCGGCAATCCGTGCCGCCCGGATTGACTGGACATACCGGCCTCGCCGCGTCGAGAATCGGGTTTTGCCTCCTAGCAGACCCAACCGCCATGGCTTCAGCCGCACCTCCCAAGCGAAAGTTCCGATGGCTCTTCTGGCTCGTCATCGTTCCCCTCGCCCTGTTCGCCCTCTACACCTGGTTCGTCCTGTCCTGGAGCTACTCCCGCGGCGATCGCGCCGGGTATGTGCAGAAACTGTCCGAACGCGGCTGGCTGTGCAAGACCTGGGAAGGAGAACTCGCGCTGGTGTCCATGCCCGGCACCGTCACCGAGAAGTTCCTCTTCTCGGTCCGGGACGATGCCGTGGCGAAACAGATCAACGACAGCATCGGCAAGCGGGTGTCCCTGGACTACGAACAGCATGTCGGCCTGCCGACATCCTGCTTCGGTGACACGGAGTACTTCGTGACCGGCCTTCGCGTGGTCGGCGACATCGGTCAGGGTCCCCTGGCACCTGCTCCGGCCCCGGCGGCCGCCCCCGCTCCTGCCGCTCCGGCTGAGCCCGCGCCGGCACCCGCACCCGCACCGCCCGCAGATTCGACCGCGCCGGCGGCCAAGTGAACATCACTCCGACGGAGCCCGGCCGATGGACAAGGTACTGATCGTCACCGGCGCCGGGCGCGGCATCGGCGCCGCCATCGCCCGGATGGGCGCACGCGAAGGTTTCGCGGTCTGCGTCAATTACGCCGCCAGTGCCTCCGCCGCGGAGGAAGTCGCCGCCGACATCCGGGCCAAGGGTGGCCGCGCGATCGCCGTGCAGGCGGATGTCTCGGTTCAGGCTGACGCGAAGCGTCTGTTCGAGACCGTGGACCGAGAACTCGGCACCGTGACGGCCCTCGTCAACAATGCCGGGATCACCGGACCGCTCGTCGCGGTGGAGGACATCGACGAAGCCGGGCTGGACCGGGTGATCGGCGTCAACGTGCTGAGCCTGTTCTGGTGCTGCGGGGAGGCCGTCCGACGCATGGCGCGCAAGCACGGCGGACGCGGCGGCGCCATCGTCAACATCGGGTCCATCGCCTCCCGCTACGGCGGCATGCCCGGGATGATCGCCTACTCCGCGTCCAAGGGCGCCCTGGACAGCTTCACCGTCGCGCTCGCGAAGGAAGTGGGCCACGAAGGGGTGCGGGTGAACTGCCTGCGCCCCGGCACGACAAAGACCGACATCCTGGCGCCGCTTGGCGGCAACGAACTCGCCGCGCGGGTCGCGGCGAACACCCCGCTAGGGCGTATCGGCGACCCCGAGGAAATCGCCGAGGCCGCAATCTGGCTCATCTCGGACAAGGCTTCGTTCACCCACGGAGCCATCCTCGACGTGTCGGGCGGCCGCTGATTCCTTCGTACTGTTCCACCGCAACTCACTCCCTCCCGCTGCAGGCCCCATGACCACCATCGCCCGGATCGACACCGACCTGTATCACATCCCGCTGCCTGTCACGCTCACCGACAGCACACACGGCGAGATGACGTTCTTCGAACTCGTCACCGTCCGTGTCCGGGACAGCGAGGGCGCCGAAGGGGTCGGCTATACGTTCACGGTGGGAGCGAACGGGCGCGCCGCGCACCAGACCATCGTCCACGATCTCACGCCCGGGCTGATCGGTCAGCGTGCCGATCTCATCGAACTGCTCTGGCAGAAGATGTGGTGGAAGATGCACTACGGTGGCCGCGGCGGCGCGGCCAGCCTGGCCATTTCCGCAGTGGACATCGCGCTCTGGGATCTCAAGGCAAAGCGCCATGGCGTCCCGCTCTGGACGCTGCTCGGCGGCTACGACTCGCACGTGCCCTGCTACGCCGGAGGCATCGACCTCTGGTTCACTCTCGACGATCTGCTTGCGCAGACGGAGAGCAATCTCGAGAAGGGCTTCCGGGCGATCAAGATGAAGGTGGGCCGTCCGAAACTGTCGGAGGACGTGGCGCGCGTGAGGGCGATGCGGGAATTCCTCGGCGAGGACTTCCCGCTGATGGTCGACGCGAACATGCGCTGGTCCGCGGACGAAGCCATCCGCGCGGCGCGTGCGCTGCAGGACTGCAATCTCACCTGGATCGAGGAACCGACCATTCCGGACGACGTGCTGGGTCACGCCCGCATCGTGCGCGAAGGCGGCGTGCCGATCGCGACCGGCGAGAACCTGCACACGCTGAACGAGTTCCAGCAGATGATCCACGCAGGTGGCGTCACCTTCCCCGAGCCGGATGTCACCAACTGTGGCGGCATCACCGTATTCATGAAGGTGGCGCGGCTCGCCGAGAGCTACAACCTGCCGGTCACGTCGCACGGCGCGCACGACATCACCGTGCACCTGCTCGCGGCATGTCCCAATCGCGCCTACCTGGAAGCCCACGGGTTCGGGCTGGACCGCTATATCGCCGAGCCCCTGAAGATCGTCGAGGGCCGCGCAATCGCCCCGGACCGTCCCGGCCACGGCATCGAGTTCGACTGGAAGGGGCTCGAGAGCCTGCGTCCCCGGTGAGCGTCGCTGCACTCCCGGCCACCGTTCGCGTCATCGTCCGGGACTGGGTCAACGCCAATCACGTCGTCTTTCTGGGGTCCGGTCCGGCAGCGCTCATCGATGCCGGCCACGTCTGCGGCGCAGATGAAACGCTGGTGCGCGTCGGCGAGGCATTGGGCGAACGCCCGCTCGCGCGCCTCCTCCTCACGCACTGTCATTCCGATCACATGGGCGGGTGCGCCCGGCTTCGCGACCGTTTCGGCTGCCGGATCGCGGTGCCGGAAGGGGAAGTCGCGGCCATCCGGGCGTGGGACACGGAAGCCCTCTGGCTCGACTACGCCGGCCAGATGGCCGAACCCTTCACCGTGGACGACGTGCTTCGTCCTGGCGAACGGCTAGAACTCGGCGAGCTCGACTGGGAAGTGATTGGGGCACCCGGTCACGACATGGGCGCCGTCGTGTTCTGGAATCGGCGCGAGCGGATCCTGATTTCCGGGGATGCGCTCTGGGAGCAAGGCTTCGGCATCGTGCTCCCCGGCGAAGGCTGGCGGGATCGGTTCGCCGCGGCCCGGGATTGTCTGGAAACATTGCGCGCGCTCCGGCCGCTAGTGGTGATTCCGGGTCACGGCCAGCCCTTCTCCGACGCCGACAGCGCCATCGATCGCTGTCTGGCCCGCATCGATCTCTTCGAACAGGACGAGCGGCGACTGGCACGCCATGTCCTTCAGGTCATGGTGGCGTATTCCCTCATGCAACATGACGGCCTCGACGAGTCCGAGGCTCTGACACGATTCTCGGCCGTACCGATGTTCGTCGAGTATGCGAGGGAGTACTTCGCGCAGCCCCCGTACGACGTCGTTTCGGAACTGCTGCAGAACCTTCTCGCCAAGGGCGCCGTCGTTCGCGGCGCAGACGGCCTCCTCCGTGCACGCCAGTGACGATTCCTCACTGAATGCTGGCCGTCACCTCGTCGATGTCGCTTCGCATTTCGTCACCCACCACGAGCTTTGAAGCCGCCTCGACAGACTTGCGAGCTTCAGCCGCATTGCCCGCCTTGACGTAGGCACGCGCCAGGTTGAGGTGCAGGCCGGCCATGGTCGGCGCGAGTTCCGTCGCGCGCTTCA
>CAZEDA010000220.1:0-6267 GCA_964510915.1 uncultured Rhodocyclaceae bacterium
AGCAGCGCCTGCAGCGACAGCGAGTAGGTCTGAGTGCCGCCGGGGCCCGGCGAGGAAGTCACCGTCGGCAGGCCGGCCTGCGCGAACGCGGCGTCGGCGGCGAAAAAACTCAGTGCGAGAAAGAGGAGTGCCCGGGGCTTCATGCCGCCGGATTATCCCCGAAACGCCGGCCTGCCGCTCGCTGCAAAACGACCCGGCTCAGCGGACCCCGGTCTCGTGCAACAGGACATTCGTCAGCGGGATTCGCGCCCTGCAAGCCATTTGGCGACGAGACTGTCGGGGGAGGCTGCAGCCGTCGACGTCGACCCTGCGTCGGCCGGTCGGGGCATGGTGTGCAGCGCGTTGACCTGTGTCGACGTCACGCCCAGCACCAGCCACTGGTCGCGGACTTCCACCACCACCACTTTCTCCTTGGGTCCGACGTGCACACCGCCGACGACACGCACCGGTCCCCCGCCGTGGCGTACGCCGGGGAGGTATCGGCGGGCCAGCCATGCGGCCACGCCGATCGCAACCATCACGAGGGCGAGACCGAACAGTACCTGGAACAGGGAGGTGAGACTGCCGGCCGGCGTGAGGGTCGGCGGCGGATCTGCCGCGCAGGCCAGCGCGGGCGCGAGCAACGCCCACGGCAGCGCAGTGGCGCGGCGGCGGTTCATCGGTTGAGGCCGCGCAGGCGTTCCTCGGGGGTGATGATGTCGGTCAGGCGGATGCCGAACTTGTCGTTCACCACCACGACCTCGCCCTGGGCGATGAGGCAGCCGTTCACGAGCACGTCCATGGGCTCGCCCGCAAGCGCATCGAGTTCCACCACGGAGCCCTGGGCGAGCTGCAGCAGATTGCGGATGGCGATCTTGGTCCGGCCCAGCTCGACGGTGAGCGTGACCGGGATGTCCATGATCATCTCGATCTTGTTGGGCATCGCCCCGCCGAGGGTGTCCGGCTTCAGCTCCTGGAACACGCCGGCAGGCTTCACCACCGGTGCCGGCTCGGCAGCCTCCGCCGTGGAAGTCTGCTGTTCCGCAAGCGCCGCCGCCCAGTCGTCGGCCGAGATGTCATCCTGCTCTTCGTCAACCATGCCCTTCTCCTTCGGCGTCGTCCGAGGGCATCATGATGCTCTCGACCTTCAGCGCGTACTGCCCGTTCGCCACCCCGTACTTGCACTGGGCCACGGGGATGCCGTTGACCTTGGCTGCCACCGTCTCGGGAATGTTGATGGAGATCACGTCTCCCACCTCGAGTTCCGAAAGTTCCCTCAGCGTCAGGTTGGCCGTGGCGAGATCGGCCACGAGATCCACCGAGGCATCCTGGACCTGCCGCGTCATCAGCTTCACCCAGCGCAGGTCGGCCTCGGCCCGATCCGCCTGGAAGCTGCTGTAGATCACGTCGCGGATCGGCTCCAGCGTGGAGTATGGCAAGCACACGAACACGTCGCCACCGCCACTTCCCAGGTCCACCGAAAAGCTCGCGCTGACGACGACCTCCGTCGGCGTGCAGATGTTCGCGAACTGAGTGTTCATCTCCGAGCGGACGAATTCGAACTTGAGGGGGTAGACCGGTTCCCAGGCCTTGCGGAACTCCTCGAACACCACGTCGAGCAGACGGCGGATCACCCGTTGCTCGGTCGGCGTGAAGTCACGCCCCTCGATGCGCGTGTGGATCTGCCCCGACCCGCCGAAGAGGTGGTCCACCACCTGGAACACGAGAGTCGGCTCCATGATGATGAGGCCCGACCCGCGCAACGGCGTGGCATGCACCACGTTGAGATTGGTCGGCACGACCAGATTGCGGATGAAGTCGCTGTACTTCTGCACCTTGATCGGATTGATCGCGATCTCGGCGTTGCGGCGCATGAAGTTGTAGAGGCCCAGCCGGAACAGCCGGGCGAAGCGCTCGTGAATGAGTTCCAGCGTGGGCATGCGCCCACGGACGATTCTCTCCTGGCGTCCGATATCGTAGGAACGGACGCCGCCGTCGTCGCTTTCCTGAGAAGTGTCCTGATCCGGTTCTCCGGTGACACCTCGAAGCAGCGCATCGACTTCTTCCTGGGAGAGGATATCGTCGGCCATCCGCCCCTACTGTATGACGAAGGACGTGAGCAGCACGTCCATCGCCCCCTTCTTCGGCACGGCTGTCATCTCCTTGCCTTCCGGGGGGCGCTTGTACATGCCCAGAGGTTTGTTGACCGCATCGCGGATCTCGACCCGCAGACGGTTCTTGCCTTCCACCGAATTCAGTTCCTCCACCTTCTTGCTGCTGAGAATCAGCAGGATGCCGTTGCGGATCTCGGGCAGGTGCAGCTTGATCTTGTCCGCGATCTCGGGTGCCGACACCTTCACGTCGATACCCACCTGCAGGTAGCGGTCTGCCGCTTCGCTGGAGAGGTTGACGACGAACGGTTCGAGAGTCGCGTACACAGGCGGCTTCTTCTTGCCTTCGTCCTCGTGCTCTTCCTCTTCCGCATGTTCGTCAGCCGCCTCCTCACCGTGTGCCTCGTCTCCGCCTTCATCTTGCGCCTCGGAGACCTCTTCGCTGTGCTTGGCTTTCGCGCCCTTGCCCTTCTTCTTGCCGCCCATCAGGAAGAACGCGGCACCGCCGCCGGCTGCAAGCACCACCACCAGTGCTGCCACGATGATGATGATCAGTTTCTTCTTCTTGCCGCCGCCTTCCGCGGGAGCGCCGTCCACGACGGTCGCCGTAGCTGCCTTTGCCGACATGTTTCCCTCGACTCGTTAAGGAGTTAGAACCAACATGTCATCGGCGTAAACTCGGCCGCCTGCAGTGGAATTCGACGTGCAGGGGTCGTTTTTCGGGCGGCTTCAGCAAACTCCTTATAAAACAAACAGCTCTATCGGCAACTTTAGGTGCTTTTGGAGCTTTGCGCAAGAACTCCCGCCCAGGGCTCGAATTCCTGCGCCCAAAGGGGTCGGAAATGCCTGCCCGGGACAACGCCCGGACCCCACCCGCCGGACCGTTTTCCGGCAAGTCATCCCTGCCCGGCGCACGGGTTTGTGCGAATCGGGACCGGCTACGGAGCGAGCGAACGATGAATGTCGCGGAGGAACAACCAAGACGGACTCGACGCCGGCTCCTGGCAGCTGGCGCGGCGGCCCCCTTCGTCGGCGCGCTTCCAGCGGCCCGGGCGACAGCGAGTCCCCCGGCAACGCTGGTCGTCTATGACGATTCCTGCCGGTGGCATTCACCGCCGGAATGGCACCGTGAGCAGGCCGACCGGCTCGACGCCGTAATGACCGCCATCGCGCCGCTGGCCGATGCCGGACGGATCCACAGAAAGGACGGGCGGCCCGCGACCGACGCCGATCTCAGGCTGGTGCACACCGGGAGCTACCTGGATGTGGTCCGGCGGGACATCGCCGAGGGAAGCGGCAAGTTGAGCACGGGCGACACCCGCCTCTCCGAGCGCTCCTATGAAGCTTCAGCCGCGGCAGCCGGGTGCGGCATCGTCGCCGTCGACGCCGTACTGGCGGGCCAGGCGCGAAACGCATTCTGCGCAGTCCGGCCACCCGGTCATCACGCTTCGGCGCAGCAGGGGATGGGGTTCGGCATCTTCAACACGATAGCCATCGCCGCCCGTCATGCGCAGCGTCGGCACGGCGTCGCACGCATCCTGATCATCGACTGGGACGTCCATCACGGCAACGGCACGCAGGCGACGTTCTGGACGGATGGCGGCGTTCTCTTCTTCGACACGCATCAGCATCCCTGGTACCCGGGAACGGGCATGGCCGGAGAGACGGGCGAAGGGCGCGGTGAAGGTCTGATCGTGAACCGCCCGTTGCCAGAAGGGACAGGACGCCAGGAGATGCTGTCGCTCTATCGCGAGACGCTGGTGCCGGCGGCGGACCGGTTCCGTCCGGAACTCGTGATGATCTCGGCGGGCTTCGATTCGCGGCTGGGCGACCCGCTCGGGCGATTCACTCTCGTCGAACCGGACTTTGCAGACATGACACGGATCGTGCTGGACATCGCCGACCGCCATGCAGGCGGCCGGTGTGTGTCGATCCTGGAGGGCGGCTACAACCTGGAGGGACTGGGCAGCGCAGCGGCTGCCCATGTGGCAGAACTCGCCCGCGCCTGAATCCGGCGCGGACGGAGATCAGGCGAAGAGATCGACGGCACGCATTCCCGAGACCGGTCCGTTCCAGAGTACCTCTCCGGCACCGCGAACCTCACCGACCGCGGCAACCTCACGGGATCGCCCGGAGCCGCGCCCTTCCCTCTCGGGTGCCTGCCGGTCGTTCGAGCGCGCATCGGTCCCGACGAACACATTGCCCAGCCCGATACCGGCTTCCGCGAGCGCTTCGGTGAGTCGCGGCACGGCTGCCTGGATGGCTTCCCGCACGGGAGCATGGGCGGAGAAGAACGACACCGTCGCCTGGTCACCCTGGACGCTCACCTTGATGTCCACGGGCCCGAGACTCGGCGGATTGATCTGCAGTTCAGCCGTCGGCTGCCTGCCCTGGACCAGCACGGTCACGTTGTCGGCCAGCGCGTTGTTCCAGCCCGGAGCCGACAGTGGCAGTGAAATGGCGGGCTTCGCCACCGAAGTGTCGGTCGCCTTGTTCTGCACCGACGCGGCCGCAGCCGTCGCGTCCGGATTCGCAGGCGCCGCGATTCGTGACACTGGCACGTCGTTGCCGATCGCGCTGGCCGCGGCAAGCTTGATCGGCTTCCTGTCGTCGGTCTCCGATTCGATCGCACCGACGATTGCCGCGAACGAAATGTCTTCCTCCGCCGACCCGCCTTTCGACGCTGCACGATCTTCCAGCGCGGACAACTGAATCGGCAGCGCCTTGCCCGTGCCCTGCGTCTCGGAGTCCGCGTTGTCGAGTGCCGCGATGAGGTTCGTGTCCGACGCCGGATTGTCCGACGCCTCGGCCGCGTCGACCCGAACCGCGCTTCGCAGGGCCACGAAGTTCGCGGTGGCGTCCTGGCCGACATTGAGGTTCAGCAGGGCGGCGAGGTCCGCCGTCTGCGCAACCGAAGCCGAGTCAGCCGGGGCATCCGCAGTGGCCGCCGAGGCTTCCGTCGCGGCGGAACCGTCGGGCTTCCCCGCCATTTCCGACTTGAGGACCTGCTGGAAGCTTTGCCCGTCGGCGGTTTCCGCCGGGGCGGACGAGGCGGGCTCGGCCGCGGGAGAGGCGGCAATCTTCGCCGGCTGGGCCGCTGCGGGCGGCAAGAGCATTCCTTCTGGCATCGCTAACTCCTTGTTACTGGGCGTTTGCCGGACATATTGGCAATCGCCGTGCCAAAGGAATCGGCGTGGCTGCCGCGATCAGGCGGCGGGGTCCGTGTCCCCGCGATTACGGCGCGAGGCGAATTCGTCCTGCTGCTTCTGGTCCTGGCGGGATTCCACCAGCATCTGGGCGTCCGCATGCCGGTCCGCCAGAACATCGAATGCCTGCTCCCGCTGGCGCTGCTCCATCCAGTGCACGCGGGCGGATTCCCAGGTCGCGGCGAGCCGCTGCACATCGGCAAGCTGGGCCGCGATGGCCTGATCGAGTCGCGCGATGAACCCGTCGAAATCACGCAATCGCGATGCGGTTGTTCCCGCACTCAAGGCCGCCGCCTTCTGTTCCAGATACTCGGCCCGATAGCCGTGCAGTTCCTCGAGCTTGATCTCCGCGGCACGCTTGCGCTCGCCATGGCGGCGCAGCGCCGTCGCGGCATCCTCGGTGCGCTTCTGCAGGACACCCCGAACCGGCTCCAGCGGAAACGCCTTCATCCTTCGACCCCCGGACTGTCGATGAGCAGCGCCGCAAGCGCCGACGTGCTCGCCCGGTAATCCGAGCGCTCGCCGACATCCTGGCGCAGATACGCGAACAGCCGGTCGCGCAGTCGCAGTGCCTCGTCGACATCGGGGTCGGCCCCGCGCACGTACGCGCCGACATTGATGAGATCGCGGCTGCGACGGTAGGCGGAATAGAGACGGCGGAAACGCCGGATGCGGATGAGGTCCGCCGGGGTCACGATCTCGGTCATCGCGCGGCTGATGGAAGCCTCGATGTCGATCGCGGGATAGTGCCCCTGCTCCGCGAGATCGCGTGAGAGCACGAAGTGGCCATCGAGAATCGCACGGGCGCTGTCGGCGATCGGATCCTGCTGGTCGTCGCCTTCGGTGAGCACCGTGTAGAACGCGGTGATGGACCCCTCCCCTTCATCACCGTTGCCGGCGCGCTCCACGAGCTGCGGCAGCTTCGCGAACACCGAAGGCGTGTAGCCCTTGGTCGCGGGCGGCTCGCCGAT
>CAZEDA010000221.1:0-6230 GCA_964510915.1 uncultured Rhodocyclaceae bacterium
ACCGCCGCAACGCCGAGGCGGTGCTCGATCTCATGCTGGGCCTCAACCGGGACCTCGGCACCAGCCTCATCATCGTGACGCACGATCCGGCGATCGCTGCCCGCATGGACCGCACGCTGCGGCTCGATGACGGGCGGCTGGGGCCTGCCTGACCGGCGTCCCGGCAACGACCGCGTTGTTCGACGAAGACCTTGCGCTTCGGGTTGTCGTCAGTCCAGGCTTCGCCACAGATACCACGTCGCGACGGACCGCCAGGGACGCCACGCCTCCGTGACGCGGACGAGCTTGCGCGGGCCGAGCGGTTCGCCCTTGCCGTAGTGCAGCTTCAGCGCCCGCTGCAGACCCACGTCCCCCAGCGGCAGCACGTCGGGCCGCATCAGATGGAAGATGAGGAACATCTCGGCGGTCCACCGGCCGATACCCGGCAGTCGGGTGAGGTCCTCGATCACCGCTTCGTCGTCCATGCGGCGCCACGCGAGCGGGTCTATCCGCCCCTCGGCGAATTGTCTTGCGAGCGCGTGCAGATAGTCCGTCTTGCGGTCCGAGAGACCGCATGCGCGCAGCACCTTCCAGTCGGTCCCGGCGATACGGTCGGCCGAGATGCCTTCCGACGCGATTTCGACGCGCGACCAGATCGTCTTCGCCGCCGTGGTGGACAACTGCTGACCGACGATGGCGCGGGCCAGGGACGCGAACGGGTCGCCGCGATGCAGGAGCGCGCCGCGACCGACGTTCGCAATGATGCTGCCGAGAACGGGATCAGCCTCGCGCAGCGCTTCGCGGGCGCGGGTCCAGTGGGCCGGTCGGCGCGGTCGGGGTGGGAGCGTATCGGACGTCGGCATCGGAATGTGGCGCCTCGGGTATAGCCATGCGCTGCGCCGGACCGTCGCGCCGCGCCTGAACGGGATCGTCCCTTAGCGTAGCACCCTCGTTCGTGCGGTCGAGGGTCCGATGGTCTGGGGAAGCGTCGCATTCGCCGCCGGTGTCTGGTGGCTGCAGCAGCAGGAGACGCTGCCGTCGCCGATGATCATCGTCCTGCTGCTGCCGCTGTGGATCGCCGGCCGCGCCTGGGGGCGAAGCGAAGCGCGCGGCCTGCGATGGACGGCGATCGGTGCGCGCGTTGCCGCGTGGTTCCTGGCGGGCGCCGCGATCGCGACGTTCCAGGGTCACGCTCGACTCGCGGACAGCCTGGCTCCCGAATCGGAAGGGCGGGATATCCGCGTCAGCGGCTTCGTGGCGGGCCTGCCGGAACGCACCGAGTCGGGTTGGCGCTTTGCGTTCGAGTCGGACGGCCGTCAGGCCGGCAGCCACACCGTGCCGCACCGGACACTGATCACGCTGCCCCTGTCGGTCGACGATCCGGTGGATGCCGGCATCGCGCCCGTCCTCCCGGGCGAGCACGTCGCCTTTACCGCGCGGTTTCGCCGGCCGCACGGCCTCGCGAATCCGCACGGGTTCGACGCGGAAGGCTGGCTGTTCGAACGCGGCATCCGCGCCACGGGCTACGTGCGCGTCGAGGCGCCTTTCCAGCGTGGCCCCGAGGTGCGTCACGGCGTATCCGTCACGGTGGACCGCTGGCGGCTGCGGATTCGCGAGCACCTGCTGCAGGCACTGCCGGACTCGCCGTTTGCTGGCGTGGTGGTCGCCCTGGTGATCGGCGATCAGCAGGCAGTCGCGCCAGACCAGTGGCTCGTGTACACGCGGACGGGCGTCAACCACCTCATGAGCATCTCGGGCCTGCACATCACGATGCTCGCGGGCCTCGCCGCGGCGATCGTGCTGCACGCGTGGCGCCGCCTGCCGGCGGTCTGTCTGAGATGGAACGCGAAGGATGTCGCGGCGTGGGCGGGACTTGCTGTCGCGCTCGTCTACGCCGCGATCGCAGGATTCGCCGTGCCGGCCCAGCGCACCGTGTGGATGCTGGCGGCGGTCGTGCTCGCCGGGCGCCTGCGCATCGAGTCGAGTCCCTGGCATGCGCTCGGCCTTGCACTGGTCGTTGTGCTTTGCGCCGACCCGATGGCCGTCACCGCGCCGGGTTTCTGGCTCTCGTTCGGCGCTGTCGGACTGCTCGTGCACGGCGGGCTGCGCGGCGTCGAGGCGGATCGCTGGCTCGCTCAGTGGACGCGCACGCAGTGGATCATGTTCGTCGGACTGTCGCCGGTGGTGCTCGCGTGGTTCCAGGAGGTCTCGCTGATCGGTCCGATCGCCAACGCGTTTGCCGTGCCAGTGGTGAGCCTCGCCGTCGTGCCGCTGTCGCTCGCAGGGGCCATGCTGCCCTGGGAAGCACCGCTGCGAATCGCGGACTGGCTGCTCCGGTACCTCCACGACGTACTCGGCTGGCTCGCCGCGCTGCCCGGGGCGACGTACGTTCAGGCTGCGCCATCCGCGCTGGCCGTGCTGTTCGCTGTGCTGGGCGCGGCGTGGCTGCTCATGCCGGCGGGCACGCCGTCACGCTGGCTCGGCGCACTGGCACTGACGCCGCTGCTGCTGGGAAGGCCGGCGGGACCGGCGCACGGCGAAGCCTGGGTGACGCTCCTCGACGTGGGGCAGGGGCTGGCGGCCGTCGTCCGGACCGAGCAGGAGACCCTCCTGTTCGACACCGGCCCCGCGTGGTCCGCGGAAACGGACGCCGGATCGCGAACGGTGGTGCCCTATCTGCGTGGCGAGGGCATCCGCCGGCTGACCGCGATGGTCGTCAGCCATGACGACCGGGACCACACCGGCGGCGCGGCTTCGGTTCTCCGTGCGCTGCCCGTCGACATGGTGCTGACGCCGCTGCCCCGGGCTCACAGGGCGCTGTCGGGCGCACGCCGGGTGATGGGCTGCGTGGCCGGCCAGAACTGGGACTGGAGCGGCGTGCGGTTCGAGATGCTGCATCCCCTGGAAAAGGATGCTGTCCGCCCGCCGGCACGGGACAACGCGCGCAGCTGCGTGCTTCGGGTGACCGCGGGTGCGGACAGCATCCTCCTGACCGCCGATGTGGAACGGGCAGGCGAGAGCGCCATGCTCGCTGCAGGCGTGGACGTCCATGCTGATATCCTCATCGCGCCGCATCACGGCAGCAAGACGTCCTCGTCGGAACCGTTCATCGATGCCGTGTCGCCCCGGGAGGTGTGGTTCCCGGTCGGTTACCGCAACCGCTTCGGTCATCCGCACGAGGACGTGGTTTCGCGCTATCGTTCCCGCGGGGTGGGGCTGCGCCGAACCGACGATGCCGGGGCGCTGTCAGTGCGTCTGGGCGCCGGCGACGATGAGGTGCGCGAGTGGCGCCGCGCGTATCGACGCTACTGGCATACCCGCCCCGCGCCCAACTCCTTTCCATCACCGTGACCGATACCGCCACCGCCCACATCGATGCCGCCGCACTGCCCGCGCACTGGCGCGGCCTCGGCGCGCGCATCGATCCACGCGATGAACCGGATCTCGTGCGTGCGCTGTCCGTGCTCGCGGAGCGCGCGGCCGCCAAGGCGGATGAGGCTGCCCGTGTCGGTGACGTGCTCGCGGGGTTGCGTCTCGACGGCCAGGCGCTTACGGCGATGGCGTTGTCCGAACTCGCGGCGTCGGCCCCGGAACTGCGCAACGCGTCCGAGCAGTGGGGGGAAACGGTGGCGGCCCTCGTCGAGGGTGTCCGGCGGATGCCGGGCATTCAGGCGCTACTGCCCCATGCGGAACCGAAGCGAGCCGCAGATCACGCTTCCCAGGTCGAGCAGCTGCGCAAGATGCTGCTCGCGATGGCGCAGGACAGCCGCGTCGTGCTGATCCATCTGGCGCGCCACCTGGTACGCCTGCGGCACGTGGTGCGGGAGGGTACGGACGACGAACGCCGCGCCATCGCGCGGGAGACCTTCGATCTGCTTGCGCCGCTCGCCAATCGCCTGGGCGTGTGGGCACTCAAGTGGGAGATGGAGGACCTCGCCTTCCGCGCGCGGGACCCCGGCACCTATCACGACATCGCGCGCCAGCTCGACGAAAAGCGCGCCGACCGCGAGCGCTTCATCGCCGATGTCACGCAGCGCCTGCGGCTGGAACTCGACCGTGCCGGACTGAAGGCGGAAGTCACCGGCAGGCCGAAGCATATCTACAGCATCTGGAAGAAGATGCAGCGCAAGGACAGCGGCCTCGAGGCGCTGTCGGACATCCGCGCGGTGCGCATTCTCGTGGAGGAGGATCGAGACTGCTACACGGCGCTCGGCATCGTCCACAACCTGTGGGTGCCGATCCCGCGCGAGTTCGACGATTACATCGCCCGCCCGAAGGCCAACAGCTACCGCTCGCTGCACACGGCGGTGATCGGGCCGCGCGACAAGGTGCTGGAGGTGCAGATCCGCACCCGCAGCATGCACCAGGCGAACGAACTCGGCATTGCCGCGCACTGGCGCTACAAGGAAGGCGGGCGGCGCGACCTGCGCTTCGAGGAACGCATCGCGTGGCTGCGCCAGGTGCTCGACTGGCGGCTCGGCGGCAACGAAGCCGGCGAGCTTGCGGCGTCCTTTCGCGCGGAGCTGTTTCAGGACACGTTGTATGTGCTGACGCCCCAGGGCCGAGTGGTGGCGCTGCCCGCCGGTTCGACACCGGTGGATTTCGCTTACCACGTGCACAGCGATCTGGGGCACCGGTGCCGCGGCGCCAAGGTCAACGGGAACATCGTGCCGCTCAGCTACCGCCTGCAGAGCGGTCAGCGGGTGGAGATCGTCGCGGCGCGCGAAGGCGGCCCCAGTCGTGACTGGCTCAATCCCGCGCTCGGCTTTCTGCAAAGCTCGCGGGCGCGGACCAAGGTCCGCCAGTGGTTCAACAGCCAGAGCCTGGAGCAGGCGATCGCGCAGGGGCGCGCCGTTCTCGACAAGGAAGTCCACCGCACGGGCGTGGTCATGCCGGGCCTGGACGAACTCGCGCGCGGATTCCACTTCTCGCGGATCGACGATTTCCTGGCGGCGCTCGGCCGCGGCGAGATCGGCACGCGATCGATCCAGACCGCTCTGCGGGGCTCCGCCGCCACGGCCGAGAAGCCTGCGGAGCCCGCGGTTCCGGCCCCAGTTCCGCAAAGGGCATCGCCGGAGTCCACCGGTGTGCTTGTCGTGGGGCTCGACCGGCTCCTCACGCAGCTGGCCCGCTGCTGCCGGCCAGTGCCGCCTGACCCGATAGTCGGCTTCGTGACGCGCGGTCGAGGGGTCTCCGTCCATCGCGCCGAGTGCCCGAACGTCGCCCGCCTCGCAGAAGAGCGCCGCCTCGAAGCGCATTGGGGGGATCTGCCGACGAACACCCGCTTTGCCGTCGATGTCGAGCTGTCGGGAGAGGGCGGAGCGGCACTGCTGCGCGATGTCGCCGACGTGCTCGGACGCGATCGCGTTCCCCTGCGCGCCACGCGGTCTGCCGGGCGGGGGCGGGACGAGCGCCTGCGCCTCAGCCTCGAGGTCACCGATCAGGCGCAGCTCGATCGCGTCCTGATGAGTCTCCGGGCCCTGCCCCGGGTGAGTGCCGCCCGGCGCTGCTGAGGCGGCCTGTCCGCGATGCCTTGCCGACGGCATTGCCGGGCGGTGGCTTCGCTCCGTTCCACCGAAATCTCGCGGATCTTAAGGTTGCTCCAGACCGACCGTTAATGGGCTCGTGAGGCGCGTCGGGATTGTCCCGGCGATGCCCGCCCCATGACCTTTCTGGATTCATGACTTTCGATTCCGACTCCACGGACCCGTCCCCCTGGCCCCGCGTGACTGCCGCAGCCGTCATCTCGCTCGCCTCCCTGGGGACCGGTTGGTGGCTGCAGTCTTCCTACCCGATCGCGGGATTGCTCCTCACCGCCCTCGGGTGCGCCGGACCCTGGACGTGGCTTGCGCTCGCGGACATCCGGGCACGTGAGACGGTCGCACTGAACCAACCGGTTGCGTTGGTCTCTCCGGACGTCCTCGGCCACGCGCTCGAGCGCTGCGGCCGAGAATCCCGACTGCTGCTCGAGGGCAACGACGACGAACTGCGTCGGATCGACGGGCTCGTCACCGATGCCATCCCGAAGCTCATCGAGAGCTTCAGTCTGATCTCCGCCCAGGCCCAGCGGCAGCGCGATCTCACCCTCGCCTCGACGAGAGACGAGGCCGCGGGTGCGTTCTTCGAGCAATTCGTCAACAAGACGTCGGTGACGCTGCAGGAGAACGTCGACCGTCTGATCCAGAGCAGCCACACGGGCATGGCGCTGGTGGAACAGATGGAGGCCATCTCGCACCGGGTGCGGGATGTCA
>CAZEDA010000222.1:0-6207 GCA_964510915.1 uncultured Rhodocyclaceae bacterium
CTCGAAGCTCAAGTCCACCTACACCGACAAGCTGCCGCGGATGGTGAATCCGCGGACAGGCCGTGTTCACACCAACTATGGTCAGGCCATTGCCGTCACGGGGCGACTGTCCAGCACGGAACCCAATCTCCAGAACATCCCGGTCCGCACGGCCGAGGGGCGGCGCATCCGCGAGGCGTTCATCGCACCCGACGGGCACCGCATCCTGTCCGCCGACTACTCGCAGATCGAGTTGCGCATCATGGCGCACCTGTCCGCTGACGAAGCGCTGCTGAAGGCCTTCCGCGAAGGCGCGGACGTGCACCGGGCAACGGCCGCCGAGATCTTCGGCATTGCGACGGACCAGGTGAGCAGCGAGCAGCGTCGCTACGCCAAGGTGATCAACTTCGGGCTCATCTACGGTATGTCCGCGTTCGGGCTGGCGTCCCAGCTAGGGATCGAGCGCAGCGCGGCGCAGCAGTACATGGACCGGTACTTCATGCGCTATCCCGGCGTGGCCGATTACATGCAGCGCACTCGGCAGGCCGCGCGGGAAAGCGGGTTCGTGGAGACGGTGTTCGGGCGGCGTCTGTACCTGCCGGACATCCGGGCGCAGAACCAGGGTCGTCGCCAGGGGGCGGAGCGCGCGGCAATCAATGCGCCGATGCAAGGTACGGCTGCCGACCTCATCAAACTCGCCATGGTGTCGGTGCAGAACTGGCTGGTCGGGAAGGCGCTCGGCACCAAGCTCGTGATGCAGGTACACGACGAGCTGGTTCTCGAAGTCCCCGACGGCGAAATCGATCTGGTCCGGGAGCATGTGCCGCAGCTCATGGCTGCGGTCGCCGAACTCGCGGTCCCGCTGGAAGCCGACGTCGGTGTCGGTGCCAGCTGGGAAGAAGCGCACTGACCTCGGGTTACGAGGACGCGGCGGCGGCGAACTGAATCCGGTGCAGCCGCGCGTAGATGCCGTCGGCTGCCATCAGTTCCGCGTGCGTCCCCACTTCCACGACACTGCCCTTGTCGAGCACCACGATCCGGTCCGCATTCTCGATGGTGGACAGACGGTGCGCGATCACGAGCGTCGTTCGGCCCTTCATGAGTCTTTCCAGCGCGGACTGCACCTGACGCTCCGACTCGGAGTCGAGCGCCGAGGTCGCCTCGTCGAGAATGAGGATGGGAGCGTCCTTGAGGAGCGTCCTCGCGATGGCGAGCCGCTGGCGCTGACCGCCGGAAAGTCGGACACCGTTCTCGCCCACCACGGTGGCGAGTCCCTGCGGCATCTCGCGGATGAATCCCATGGCGTGGGCCGCTTCGGCCGCCGCAATGATTTCCGCCTCGGACGCACCGGCGCGTCCGCCGTAGGCGATGTTTCCCGCGATCGTGTCGTTGAACAGAGCGACTTCCTGCGACACGAGCGCGATGTTCGCGCGCAGGCTGTCGAGGGTGAGTGCGCGAAGGTCGTGACCATCGAGCAGGATTCTTCCCTGCGTGGGCTGGTAGAACCTCGGCACGAGGTTGGCCATCGTCGTCTTGCCGCCGCCGGAGGGCCCGACCAGCGCGATGGTCTCACCGGCGCGGATCGTGAGCGAGACACCGCTCAGCGCGGCACGCTCGGCGCCCGGGTAACGGATGTGCACATCTTCGAACACCAGCTCACCCCGGGCACGGGCAAGCACGGTCTTGCCGGTGTCCGCCTCGGGCTCCCGGTCCAGCAGGGTGAAGATGCTTTCGGCAGCCGCCAGGCCCTTCTGCAACTGTTCGTTCACGCCGGTGAGGCGCTTGAGCGGCTGCAGGAGCATGAGCATCGCCGTGATGAACGACACGAAACCGCCGACCGTGGTCTCGTTGGCCGCGGACTGGCGCGCGACCATGGTGATGATCAGCGCCAGGGCGACCGCCGCGATGAGCTGCACGATGGACGTGTTGGCCGCCGCCGCCGCGGCGTACTTCATGCTGAAGACCCGGACGCGATCCGCACTCGCCCGAAAGCGGCCGATCTCGTAGGGCGCGCCGCCGAAGATCTTCACGACCTTCTGGCAGTCGATGCCTTCCTGGAGAACCTGGGTGGTGTCGCCCATGGCGGCCTGCACTTCCCGGCCGACCCGGCGCAGCCGCCGGCTGAACAGACGCACGATCAGCGTGATGCCGGGCACTGCCACCAGCGTGATGAGCGTCAGCTTCCAGTTGAGGTAGAACAGCCACCCGAGAAGCCCCAGGATGGTGATGCTGTCCTTGATGGAGATCGTGACGGCCGAAGTCGCCGCGGAGGTGACCTGCGTGACGTCGAACGTGACCTTGGAGACCAGATTGCCGCTTACCTGGCTGTCGTAGAAGTCGACCGGCAGGACCATGAACTTGCGGAACATCGACTCGCGCAGATCCAGCACGACGCGCGTCGCCACCCAGTTGGAGCAATAGCTTTCGACGAAGTTGGCGACGCCGCGAATCAGGAACAGGGTGACCAGCGCCACCGGCATCCACTGCATCAGCCAGGGGTCCTTCTCGACGAAGGTCCCGTCGAGCAGCGGCTTCATCAGGGCGGGAAGGGCGGGCTCGGTGATCGCCGCCACGGTGGTGCCGAAGATGGAGGCAGCGAACACCCGCCAGTAGGGGCGGACGTAGCGCAGGAGGCGTAAATAGAGCTGCGCGCTCGTCGGAGTCGGCATGCGGGGACGATAACAGAATTCCCTGCCGCCTCACCACAGCCCGCGGGCATGCCGGTGCGCTACGCGGAACGTGTCGGACGGCGGGTCGTGGTCCGCGGATGCCGAGCCTCGGACCGCTCGACGACATCGTCTCCCGCCGCACCGATCCCCAAGTGCGCGGATGCGCATGTCATCTTCTGAGCCAGTGCATGCAGAAGCAGCTGTTAGTGGTTGACTCAGCGAGATTTTTTTCAGTATAGTCCGGCCATGGAACAAGACTTGGACGCCCTCGACGCCCGCATTCAGGCCCTCATCGGCCTGACCGAGGGTCTGCGCTCCGAGATCTCGGAACTGCGCCAGGGTCTCGCTGCGTCGCAGGCCGAGAATGCCGTGCTGAAGGACAAGGTCGCCACGGCCCGTGTCCGACTCGAAGCGCTGCTCGCCCGCATCCCTGCGGACGACGAAGAGGAGACCTCGCCATGACCCAGGAGCCGAAGCCGCTGGACGTCAACATCATGGGTCGCGAGTTCAAGGTGGCCTGCACCGACGAGGAACGCGCCGACCTCGTCCGCGCCGTCGAGTACCTCGATCAGAAGATGCGCGAGATCCGCGACGCCGGCAAGGTCGTCGGGATCGAACGCATCGCCATCATGGCGGCCCTCAACATCTCGCACGAACTCCTTCGCACGAAGGTGACCGGCGGCGTTGACCTGGGTGAGGTGAAGCGTAAAATCGGTTCGATGCAAGCCTCGATCGACGCGGCGATGAAAACTCAGGATCAATTGTTCTGAGTTCCTTCCGTTAAGTCTTTCGAAGACATCGTCTTCGCTCCCTGTGGTGTTCGACAGGTCGTTAATTCTCTGAACCAATGTCAACCACCCGGTTGCGGACCTGAGCAGCGCTTTTGTGCGCGTCCCATGTGGACGTACCTACGGCGCTCGGAACGCGACCACTCTTGGACCCCAGGTTCAAGATGCCCGGCCTGACGGCATTTGCGGGGGGCACCCATTCCACAGAGGCGGCGCGTGAGCGTCGCCTCTGTTTTTTTCCTGATCACGGTGACGCGTTTCTTCGGCGCTCGACGCATCTGGGCTTCGTGCCGGCGGTTTCTTCGAAGCCTGGCCGTGACGGGCGTCGCCTGGGTGATCGGTGCGCCGCTCGCGTTCGCTCTCACGCCGTCCTCCGATTCGATCGAACTGCGGGTTCGCGCTTGCACCGTCTGTCACGGCCCCGAAGGTCGTGCAGCGCCTGACGGCTTCTATCCGCGCATTGCCGGCAAGCCCTCCGGTTATCTGTTCCAGCAGCTGCTGAGTTTCCGCGATGGCCGCAGGCGTTACGCGCCGATGACCCATCTGCTGGAGACGCTGCCGGACAGCTATCTGCTGGAGATGGCGCGCCACTTCGCGGCCCTCGATCTGCCATATCCACCGCCTCGACGCGCTGCCGTGTCGTCGGCGTTGCTCGATCGCGGCCGCGAACTCGTCTCCCGCGGGGACCCGACTCGCGATGTCCCCGCGTGCAATCAATGCCACGGCGAGGCACTCACGGGCTTCGCTCCCGCAGTGCCCGGCTTGCTGGGGCTGCCTCGTGATTACCTGAATGCGCAGCTCGGCGCGTGGCGCAGCGGGCAGCGCCGCGCGTTCGCACCCGATTGCATGGCACAGATCGCCGGCAAGTTGTCGCCCCAGGACATCGGCGCCGTGGCGGCATGGCTGTCCTCGCAGCCGCTGCCACCGGATACCAAGGCCGTTCGCTCGCTTCCCCGGAAAGCGCCGATGGAGTGCGGGAGTTTCGCGGTGACGGAACCGGCCGCAGAAAGATGATTCGCCGACTGGTTCTGTTGCTCGGCAGCGCCATCGTCTCTGCAATGGCGTTCGTCCCGGTCGGGTTCGCCGCCAGCGACGACCTCGTGGAACAGGGCGCCTACCTCGTCAAAGTCGGCAACTGCGAGGGTTGCCATACGGCACGCGGTGGTGCGCCGTTCGCAGGCGGCAAGCCGATGGCCACCCCCTTCGGCACCTTCTACGCCTCCAATCTCACGCCGGACAGGGACACCGGGCTCGGTGCCTGGTCTGCCGAGGATTTCTGGCGTGCCATGCACGAAGGGGTATCGCGCGACGGGCGCCTGCTGTATCCGGCCTTTCCGTATCCCAACTACACCAGGGTGACGAGAGAGGACAGCAATGCGATCTTCGCTTTCCTGAAGACCGTCACGCCACGCAAGCAAGCCAATCGGGCCCACGACCTCCGCATGCCGTTCGACCAGCCCTGGCTGCTCCGATTGTGGCGGACGCTGTTCTTCCGCGCCGAACCGTTCGTGCCCGATCCGTCCCGGACAGCGCGCTGGAACCGCGGCGCCTATCTCGCACGAGGGCTCGGCCATTGCGACGCGTGCCATGCGCCGCGCAACTGGCTGGGGGCGGTGACACAGCGGGATCTGGAATTCGACGGCGGCACGATCCCGGAACAGAAGTGGTATGCCCCGTCCCTGCACGACGCGGCGCAGGCCAGCCTGTCGGGGTGGACTCGCGCAGAGGTCGTGAATCTGCTGCGCACCGGCCGCTCGACGCGTGCCACCACCTCGGGCCCGATGGCCGAGATCGTCGCGCGCTCCATGCAGCATTGGAAGGAAGACGATCTCGATGCGCTGTCGGAATTTCTTGTCACGCTGCCGACGAGCACCCGCCCGAAACCTCGCGTCAGCAGTCCGGATGAGAAGGACCCGACCTGGCTTCGCGGCAAGACGCTCTACGGCGAACACTGCAAGGATTGTCATGGCGATCAGGGCCAGGGGCGGCCGGCTGTCTTTCCCGCGCTCGACGGCAACCGCGCCGTGGTCATGGACCCGCCCGCGAACGTCCTGCGCATCGTGCTGGTCGGCGGCTACACCCCGGCAACGAAGTTCGATTCCCGGCCCCACGGCATGCCGCCATTCGGCCAGACCCTCGGCGACGCGGACGTCGCCGCCGTAGTGACGTACATCCGTTCCGCCTGGTCGAACCGGGCAAAGCCAGTGAGTGCTGCGGAAGCCAATCGCGTTCGGGGCTACGGTTCGGACTGAACCTCTGAGCCGCCGCGCGGCTGCGGGTGAACAGCCAGCACAGAACGACGTCCACTGCCCTGGCGCGACGAAGCCGATACCTGTCCACCCCCCTGTAACGACGCGTCGCGATGGCGTATCGTTTCTGCATGCGCCGCGCCCTGCTCATCGCCCTGACTTCACTCTGTCTCGCCGGCCCCGCGGCGGCCGAGGACTCCACTGACGTCTGGCCGATGGTGCAGGCGAGCCTCTTCGGCACGCGACCCATTGCCACCGCCGGTCCCGAGCTCGTGCTGTTCCTCCCCGCCCGCGCGGAGGACGCTTCGGTCGTCCCGGTGACGATCCTCACGCGACCTCGCCCGGGGATGGCATCGCCCCGAAAGCTGCACTTGTTCATCGACCGGAATCCCTCGCCGGTCGCGGCGATCTTCGAGTTCGGCGAGGCCGCCGGCAACGTGGAAATCGAGACCCGTGTGCGAGTCGAGACCAACAGCCCGGTGCGCGTGGTGGCCGAGTTCGCCGACGGCTCGCTCAGCATGA
>CAZEDA010000223.1:0-1866 GCA_964510915.1 uncultured Rhodocyclaceae bacterium
CGACACCGGTACGGATGCCACCATCTCGAACAGCGGCACCCTCAACAAGACCGGCGCGGGCACCTTCGTCACGAACGTCCAAGTCATCAACTCCGGGACGATCAACGTCACGGCCGAGTCCGGACTCGAGACCTTCGGTGGTCTGCAGCTCAGCCGGGGCGCCACATTCGAGTCCGGCAGCTCGCTGGCCGGCACAGGGCGCGTCTTCCTCTCCGGCAACGGCGCAAGCCCCACGACGGCGAAGTCCGGTTCAAGCGTCACGGTCAGCTACCTGAACGCCTTCACCCAGAGCACTCTCAACATCGAGGCTGGCGCCAACTTCGCGCCCGTCACCTTCGAGATCGGCCAGCACACCGTCAACGTGCTCCCCGGTGCCATCTTCGCGCCCGGCAGCCTCGTCATGAGCAGCGCCGGTACGCTCGACCTCAAGACCAACGACGTGACGCTGCCCAATGGATCCCTGCTCGCGGGCGGCCTGATCCGCGGCACTGGTACCGTGACCGCGACAGACGCCATCGTTCGCAACACCACGCAGAAGGACAGCGGTATCACCGTCTTCGCCGGGCACACTCAGGTCGGCGCGGGTCAGAGCGCGGTGATAGGTCTGGACGGCGGCAGGGTCATGCGAAACTCGGGCACCATGACCTTCGATCTGAGCGTCGCGGGCGGGAACTTCACCGCGGATTTCAACACCGCTTCCTTCGGAGCACAGCTCGACGCCGGACGGCTGGAGAACCAGGGAACCCTCGAATGGGTGACCTACCTGAATCGGTCGCTGACGTTCAACGCGTCCAACCTCGGGGCAAACGACAACGGCAGCAGCGCCCGCATCGACAATGCCGGGACGATCAACCTCACCGGTCCCGGCGCGGTCAACATCGGCGTCAAGCTGAACAACAGCGGCACGATTCGAGTCGACGACGGCACACTGAACTTCTACGGCGGCACGCTCGATCAGAAGGCGGGCGGCAAGCTGCTCGGCGACGGCACGATGTACCTGCAGTACCTGAACCCCGCGCCGCATATGCTTCGCACGGGTTCCACCACGAGCGTGGGCCAGTTGCTGATCTGGGGCGATGTACGTCTGCAGGACGACGCCGTGTTCAATCCGGAATACGTCTTTGTGCGGCAGGTGCAGGGCAGCCAGCTCGTGAAGGAAGGCAGCAAGTCCATGGTGTGGAGCCAGGGCACGCTGGATGTGGAGTCGAAGATTGTCGTGCAGCAGAACCTGCCATTCATCCTGCGCGGCGGCAGACTGGGCGGGGCTGGCACCGTGGAAATGGTGAATGCCGCCACTGCGACCTTGCCCACGCTGATCGCCGAGAGCGGCGTGGTGGCGCCCGGCGGCTCGCTCGGCAACGCCGCCGGCACCGATTTCTACAACGGGACGTTGTCCATCACGGGCGACTACGAGCAGCAGCGCCCCGCCATGCTGGAGATCGACCTCAAATCCCTCGGGGGCGCGGCGACGAATCCCGTGGTCGGGGCAGACAAGCTGGCCGTGTCCGGCGAGGCCAGTCTCGGCGGCGTTCTGCTGGTGGAACTCGGCAACGGCCTCAACGCCCAGTACATGCTCGGCCGTCAGTACACGGTGCTCACGTCACAGCGGCTGTACGGCACGTTTGATGTCCTCGCCTCGACGGGAAATTGGGGCAACTACGGGTATTCGGTGGAGTATTTGGACAGCAACGACGCGGATCTTTTCGCAGATCAGGTCCGCATCACCATCAACGGCACGCCCGTGCCGCCTCCGCCGCCTCCGGTGCCGGAGCCCGGTACGTGGGCATTGATGCTCGCCGGTGCAGGTCTTCTCGCCGCGAGAGCCAGACGCCGGTAGAGAAACGACGGCTCCAACGCGTAGCCCGG